>NZ_KE148665.1:470-6114 GCF_000410635.1 Comamonas sp. B-9 | reverse complement strand
GGCGGCCTCGGCCGCAAGCGGGCTGGCCGCCTGCAGCAACGGGGCCTGGGCCAGCGCGGGCGCTGCCAGCAAGGCCGCCAGCGCAAGTGCCAGGCCGTTGCGCCACAAAGGGGAAGATGAGCAATGGGTCATGGTGTTGGGGTGTGCGCCGGGGAGGAAGCCGCAGACGCAGGAGCGGGCAAGCCAGTAGCCTGGCATGCTATCAAAATAAAAGTGCCACTGCACCAGCGGCAGACGTCATAGCAGGTAAGCATTTGCAGTTGTGGCGCCTGACGGGTGCGCGATGCATGGCGGGGGCTGAGGGTGGATGCGGGCCAGGCGTGCCTCAGTGCCGCTGCTCATAGGCCTGGGTCACGCCATGGGCGATGGCATCGCTGATCAGGTTGCTCAGACCGCTCCAGGCGATCTGTATGCCCAGGCACAGCAAGATGAAGGCGGAAATGCGCAGAAACACGATCGTGCCGGTCTCGCCCAGCGGTTTGAGCAGCTTGTCGGCATAGCGGTTGCACAGCAGCAAGATGACACCCACCACCAGGCTGCCCACGGCCGCACCCATGACGTTGACCACGGTGATGGCTGGCGAGCTGCGGTCGAGCAGGCTCACGCCGATCGTGATCGTGGCGGCCAGGCTGCCCGGGCCGTAGGTGAGGGGAAAGGTCAGCGGGTAGAACGCGCGGCGCCGCGCCATCTCGGGCGTGAAGGCTTCGGCCAGCTTCTCGGTGCGCCCTTCGGTGGAGTTGGTGTTGATCATGTTCCAGCCAATGACGGAGACCAGCAGGCCGCCGCCGAGCCGGACCACATCGATGGACAGGCCGAACATCTCCAGCATGTAGGAGCCCACCAGCATGAAAAAGATCAGCAGCAAGGTGACATTGACGGCGATGCGGGTCGCGATGCTGCGGCGGGTGGCGTTGGAGGCCCCTTCGGTCAGCGTCAGGAAGATGGCCGAGACACTCACGGGGTTCAGGATCGGCAGCATGGTGGCGACCACCAGCAAAAAGCTCTTGCTGAAGGCGGCAAAGGCAATGGCAAAACTCATGAAAGGGCACCAGGCAATAGGAGGATCTGGCGCGCTAGCATGCCAGCCAAAGCGGGCTTGCGCTAGGGCCTGTGGCGGCCGGTGTTGGGCCAAAGGTACGCCTGCCGCCGCGAAAACTGGCGGGCAGCGGGCGCAAACAATTGGCCCCTGGCGACAAGGGCATCTGCGCAGGCAGTGGACAATAGCGCCATGAACTGGAGAAACATACTGATCCCCGTCGGCTTGCTGGTGCTGCTGGGGGCTGCTTACCAAAATTACAAATGGATGGGCGTGCTGGCCGTCAGCGGCGGCATTGTGCTGTGGCTGATGCTGCATTTCACCCGTCTGATGACCATCATGAAACGCGCTTCGGAGCGCCCTTTGGGCTATGTGGCCAGTGCCGTCATGCTCAATGCCAAGCTCAAAGCCAATGTGCCGCTGGTGCATGTGGTGGCCATGACGCGCTCGCTGGGCCTGCGCCAGTCGCAGGCTTTGGAGCAGCCCGAGGTGTTTGTATGGCGCGACAACACGGACTCCAGCGTCACCTGCGAATTTGTGCACGGACGCCTGCAGAAATGGACACTGCAGCGCCCCAGCGACCCGCAGGATGGCGCGGACAGCCCCGCCCACCCTCAGCCTTGAGGCCGGCTTACTTGTAACAAGGGCGACCCGCCGGCCGCTTGCACCGGCCCTTTAGCGGGGGTTGGCGCTCAATTCTGAGGCGCGCGCGCTCTATCTTCTGCCAAGGTGGGCGCCGTCCACGTAAAATCACTGCCCAGCATGGGAGCCCCTTGGGGCTGGTCCCCACCATTTGCCCGTGCCCACAGAATCATCGATAGCCGGCTCGCCCCAGAGGTGCAGGGCTGGCGCAGGAAAGTTGAAAACCATGACGCAGGCAGTTGTTGAGTTGCTGGCCAAAGACCTGAACGCCCAAGGCGGCGTGTTTTGTCCCAACCCCAAGGCAGATATGAAATTGTGGAGTGGCCACCCCCGCGTCTTTCTGGACGTGGGCCACAGCGGTGAGGCCAAGTGCCCCTACTGCGGTACGGTGTACCGCCTCAAGGCGGGCGAAACCTTCCACGGTGGCCATTGAGTGACTGATTCCCCATTGGGCGGCGCTGCAGCTTCGCGCAGGCTGACGCTGACCATTGGCATCCTCACCCTCAACGAAGAAGACAACATCGAGGCCTGCTTGCGCAGTGCCTCGTTTGCCGACCAGGTGGTGGTGGTGGACAGTGGCAGTGTGGACCGCACCACGGCCATTGCCTGCGGCCTCGGTGCCCAGGTGTTTCGCTACGAAGACTGGCAGGGCTTTGCGCTGCAGCGCAACCGGCTGCTCAGCCACGCCAAGGGAGACTATGTGTTCTTCCTCGACGCCGATGAGACCATCTCTCCCGCTTTCCGCGAGGAGCTGGAGGCCATTGTCCAGTCCGGCGAGGAGGCGATCTGGATGGTGCGCTGGCGCATGGTCGCTTTCGGCAAGGAGCTCAAGTACCTGCGCTCCACCGCCAAGGTCGAGCGCCTGTTCTGGCGTGGTTTGCTGCGCGAGTACACCGGCGTGGTGCACGAAGAGGCGCAGCTGAGCCGGGCCAATGTGACGCGCCACCTGATGCGCACGCCGCTGCTGCACCATTCGCGCAGCACCGTGCATTCCAGCCTGGAAAAGCTCACCCAGTACGCGATGCTGGGCGCGGCCAAGCGCGCCGAAGAGGGCGTGCGCGGCGGCATTTTGCGCGGCATGGCCTCGTCGTTCGCGATGTTTGTGCGTCTTTACTTCTTCCATTTCGGCTTTCTGTGCGGGGGCGCGGGCTTTTTGTACTGCGTCTTTGTCGCGCTGGAGAGCTTTTTCCGCTATGTGGCCCTGGCCTATGACCGCCCGTATCTGAGCGGAGACGTGCGCCGATGAGCCTGGCTGCGGCAGCGTCCGCTGCGCCCACGCCCGCGATGCGGGCCAGCCAGCTGGCGGCCTTTTTGGTGCCCGGTGTGGCGCTGACCCTGCCCTCGGGCTACTCCTTTGGCGCCGCGGTGCTGGCGCTGGCCAGCCTCGTATTTGTGCGCCAGTGGTGGGGCCGCCGCTGGGACCGCCGCGCGATCGCCTGGGCGCTGATGCTCGCCGCCATGGCCGTGCTGTGGACCATGAGCTTTGATGACTGGCTCCTGCGCTCGCGCAGCGACCAGTTCGTCAAATATGCGCTGGCCATCACCGGCCTGGGTTTTTTGCAAAGCTGTGCGCCCCGGGTGCGGCCGCTGGGCTGGGGCATGCTGGCGGGCGCGCTGGGCGCGGGCCTGGTCGCCGTCTACCAGACGGGCTGGACCGATGCCCACCGCGCCAATGGCTTTACCAATGCGATCCAGTTCAGCGGCATTGCGCTGGTGCTGGCGCTGGCCTGCTGTTTTGGCGTGCTGCTGCTGTGGCGCTCGCTGTCGGCCTGGCAGCGCGCCTTAGGCTTGGTGTGCAGCCTGTTCGGCTTGCTCGCCGTCATCCTGTCCGATACGCGCGGCAGCTGGATCGTGCTGCCCTTTGTGCTGCTGATTGGCGCGGTACTGCTGTGGCGCTGCGGTCTGCGCAAACCGGTGGGCTTGGGCCTGCTGGCCGCCGTGCTGGGCATTGGCGGCTTGGTCTCGCTCAAAGGCGACGAGATGGCCCAGCGCTACCACACCGCCGTGCACGAGGTGCAGAGCTACGAGGTGCAGGACCGCGATGCGGCCGAAACCTCGGTCGGCCAGCGCCTGGCCCACTGGCACCTGGCCTGGTACATGGGGCTGGACAAGCCGCTGACCGGCTGGGGCCTCAAAGGCTATATCGCCGAGAAGGCCCGCCGCGTGGAAGCGGGCGAGGCCAGTGCCTCGGTCCTCCCCTACGACCATGCCCACAACGAGCTGCTCGACATGTTTGCCAAGCGCGGCCTGGTCGGGGTGGCCCTGCTGCTGGCCTTTTATGCCGTGCCGCTGCTGATCTTCTGGCCCACGCAAAAGCGCATGGCCCAGTGCCCCGGCGCGCCTATGGACCGCCAGATTCTCTACCTGCGCATGCTGGGCATCATGGTGCCCCTGTGCTACATGGGTTTTGGCCTGACCCAGGTGTTTTTTGCCCATAACAGCGGGCATCTGTTCTACGTCTACCTGCTGGTGCTGCTGCTGGGGGCGTTGATTGGACGTGAGCGCACACTCTTGGCTTTGCAGCCGCAGTCCTGAGCTGCGCCATGCAGCGCCAGTGGCCCGGCGAGGGCCCTGGCTCAGGCGAGCTGGCGCGCCGCAAAGCGCGCCGCCGGCTCGATCAGCTGGGTCTGCGCTGCCACCAGCGGCAGATCGCGTGAGCCCGCTACCGTGCCCTTGACCAGCGAATACAAGGTGGCTGTCGCCAGCTCCAGCGCTTCGGGCAAGGGGCGGCCCTCCATCAAACGGCCCAGCAAGGTGGCGGCAAACACATCGCCCATGCCGTTGGGGAGCGGGTGCAGGTCGATGCGCGGCGTGGTCACCAGCCAGGCGCCTTGGCCATTGACGGCCAGGGTGCCCAGTTGGTCGGCCGCGATATCGGGTGTGGCCAGGCTGGTGATGACAATGGGGTCCGGCCCCCGGCCACGCATCTGGCGCGCGACGGCGACGGCCTCCTCGGTGCTGCCCAGCTTGGTGCCGCTCAGCAACTCGAACTCGAACTGGTTGGGCGTGATGATGTTGGCAAACGGGATGGCCTGGTCGCGCAGAAAATCGGGGATGGCGGGGTTGACGAAGAGCCCCCGGCCCACATCGCCCATCACCGGGTCGCAGAGGTAGCGCAGCTGCGGGTTGGCCTGGCGGATGTCGTTGACGGCGTCGAGAATGGCCGCGCCGGTATCGGCATTGCCCAGGTAACCGGAGAGCACGGCACCCACTTTGTGCAGCGCGCCGCGCTCGCGCAGGCCGGCGAGGATTTCGCGGATATGTTCGGCGCTCAGGATCTGGCCCCGGAACTGCCCGTAGCCCGTGTGGTTGCTGAACAGCACCGTATGCACCTGCAGCACCTCAAAACCCAGGCGCTGCAGCGCAAACACCGCCGCCGAGTTGCCGACATAGCCCCAGGCCACATGGGATTGGATGGACAGGATGACGGGGCGGGAGGCTTGCGCAGTGGCAGAGGGTGCAGCAGTGTTCACAGTAGGCAGTCTTTGCGGGCGAGGGCCCGGACCAGGCTGCCGGGCGTTGGCTGCTATTGTGCGCCCGCTGCCTGCCACTCCGCCTTGAGCTGCTGCAATAGTTGCGCAGCGGGCAGGGCTCGGGCCTGGGCCACACCCTGGCCGGCCCAGAGCGACAGGTACTGCGCATCGCCCGCCGCGCCCGCGAGCTTGCGCAGCGCGCCAGTCAGTGCGTTTTGCACCGGGTAGGGCGGAATGGCGGCCTCCTCGGCTTCGAGCGCGTCGATCATCGCATTGCGGATGCCGCGTGCAGGCCGGCCCGAGATGGTGCGGGTGGTGACCGTGTCGGTGGCCTGGGCGGCAGCCAGCGCGGCGCGGTAGGCCGTGTTGATGGCCGATTCGGGGCAGACCAGAAAGGCGGTGCCCATTTGCACCGCCTGCGCGCCCAGCGCCTGGGCAGCGGCAATGCCGGCGCCATCCATGATGCCTCCGGCCGCAATCACCGGCAGCTGCA
>NZ_KE148665.1:0-401 GCF_000410635.1 Comamonas sp. B-9 | reverse complement strand
AAAAAGGTCCCCCGGGGCCCGCCGGCTTCCCTGCCACTGGCGATGACCGCATCGGCCCCCACCGCCTGCCAGGCCAGCGCCTCGGCCACCGTAGTGGCCGTGCCCCAGACCTGGCTGCCTGCGGCCTGCAGGCGCTGCACCTGGGCGGCGCTGAGAATGCCGAAGGTAAAGCTGGCGACGGCCGGGCGGCAGGCGACCAGTGCATCGAGCTGCTGCGCAAAGTCTTCGCACCACTGTGCAGGCACGGCCGGCTCGGCGCCAAAGCGCGCATAGAGCGGGGCCAGGCGCTGCAAGGCCTGCTGCACGGTGGCGGCATCGGGTGCAGGGGTGGCTTGCACAAACAAATTCATCGCAAAGGGCCGGCCGGTCTGCGCGCGCACTGCGGCTGCGGCTTCCGCCAT
>NZ_APCR01000335.1:0-29521 GCF_000410635.1 Comamonas sp. B-9 | reverse complement strand
TGTTGACGCCCTCGGCGCCCAAGGCCAGCGCTGCGGCCAGCCCGCGCCCATCGGCAATGCCGCCCGATGCGATCACCGGAATGCGCAGCGCGCGGGCGGCCAGCGGGATCAGCACCAGGCCGGCCACATCGTCCTCGCCCGGGTGGCCGGCGCATTCAAAGCCATCGATGCTGACGGCATCGACCCCATTGCGCTCGGCCGACAGCGCATGGCGCACGCTGGTGCATTTGTGCACGATGCGCATATGGCCGCGCTTGGCTTTCTCGATAAAGGCCACGGGGCTGTTGCCAGCGGTCTCCAGCACGCGCACACCGCTGTCGATGGCCGCATCCAGGTAGGCCTCATAGGGGGGCGGCTTGGCCGACGGCAGAATTGTCAGGTTCACGCCAAAGGGCTGGTCCGTCATCTCGCGGCAGCGGGCGATCTCGCGTGCCAGCGCCTCGGGCGTGGGCTGGGTCAGCGCCGTCAGCACACCCAGGCCGCCGGCGTTGGAGACGGCTGAGGCCAGCTCCGCCGTGCCCACCCACTGCATGCCGCCCTGGATGATGGGGTAGCGGATGCCCAGCAATTGCGTAATACGTGTCTTCATAGGATGCCTTGCGTTCATGAATGGGTGGGTCGATCAACGGCTCAGCGGCCTTGAAACCGCGCTGCGCGCTTGTCGCGGAAGGCGCTGATGCCTTCCTGAAAATCGGCCGTGCCAGCGCACTGGGTAAAGCTCTCCGCTTCTTTGTCCAGATGGGCGTCCAGCCCGCGCTCCAAGGCGCTGCGCAGCAGCTGCTTCATATGGCCCAGCGCATGCGTGGGGCCCTGGGCCAGGCGCTGCACCAGGGCTTCGGCCTCGGCTGCCAGGCTGTCCTTGGCGACCACGCGGTTGACAAGGCCCAGGCGCAGGGCCTCGGCCGCCTCCAGGTTGTCGCCCAGCAGCGCCAGCTCCATCGCCTTGCGCAGGCCCAGCACACGCGGCAGGCCCCAGGAGGTGGAGCAGTCACAGCTTGCGCCGATCAGCGGATAGGCCACGCCAAAGCGCGTGCCCTCGGCGGCAATCGCCAGGTCGCAGGCCAGCATCAGCCCCAGGCCGCCTCCTGCCACCGCGCCTTGCACCGCACAGACCACGGGGGCCTGCAAGGCGGTCAGCAGGCGGATGCCGCCATGCATGCCAGCAATCAACTGCGCGGCGGCCTGCTGCGGATCGGCGCGCATTTCATCCAAGTCGCCACCGGCCATAAAGGCCCTGCCCTCGCCTGTGATGAGCACGGCGCGCACCAGCGGGTCGGCGGCAATGTCCTGGCAGGCCTGGTGAAAGGCGGCTGCCATGCCACGGTCAATGGCGTTGAGCGCCTGGGGGCGGTTGAAGCGGATATGGGCTACGGTGCCGCTGCGCCAGTGCAGCACGCTGCCGTTGGGGTTCTGGTCGGGATAGGTCATCGCAGGCGCTTCAGTGGCTGGTGCTGTAGTAGGCGGCGGTGGCGCCCAGGTTGTCGCGTGCGCGGGCCAGCTCGGCGCGGGCAATCGCACGCAGATGGACTTCGTCCGGGCCGTCAAAAAAGCGCATCGCCCGGCCCCAGGACCAGAGGTAGGACAGCGGGGTATCGGGCGTGATGCCCATGGCACCGAACACCTGGATGGCCCGGTCCAGCACACGCGTCTGCAGCTGCGCCGCGACCAGCTTGATGGCCGATACATCGATGTGCGCGGCCTTGTTGCCGAACATGTCCATCTTCCAGGCGGCCTGCAGCACCAGCAACCGCGCCTGGTCGATCTCGACGCGGGACTGGGCGATCCAGTCCTGCACATTGGCGTAATCGCTCAGGTGCTTGCCAAAGGCGCGGCGGGTGAGTGCGCGCTCGCACATCATCTCGACCGCCAGCTCGCACTGGCCAATGGTGCGCATGCAGTGGTGCACCCGGCCAGGGCCCAAGCGCGCCTGCGCCAGCGCAAAGCCGCTGTGCTCCTCGCCCAGCAGGTTGCTGACGGGCACGCGCACATCGGTGTAGGTCACCTCGCAATGCCCTTCGGGCGCATGGTGGTGCATGATCGCCACATTGCGCACGATGTTCAGGCCCGGGGTGTCCAGCGGCACGATGACCATCGAATGGCGCTGGTGGCGGGGCGCATCGGGGCTCTCATCGCTGACCCCCATGACAATGGCGAACTTGCAGTTCGGGTGCAGCGCGCCGGTGGTAAACCACTTGCGGCCGTTGATCACATACTCATCGCCGTCGCGGCGGATCGTGGTGCAGATATTGGTGGCATCGGACGAGGCGACATCGGGCTCGGTCATCGAAAAGCAGGAGCGGATGCTGCCGTCGAGCAAGGGCTTGAGCCAGCGCTCGTGCTGCTCGGGCGTCGCAAACAGGTGCAGCAGCTCGGTGTTGCCGGTATCGGGCGCATTGCAGTTGAACACCTCGGCCGACCAGTAGACGCGGCCGATGATCTCGGCCAGCGGGCTGTACTGCATATTGCTCATGCGGGTGCCGGGCTCATCGTCACGCAGGCCGGGCAGAAAGAGGTTCCACAAACCGGCCTCGCGCGCCAGTTGCTTGAGCGGCTCGACCACCTCGGTCGGGTAGGCGCCGGTGGCCGCGATGCGCTCGTAGTCGTGGTAGCGGGGCAGCACATGGCGTTCCATGAACTGGCGCAGCGTGCGCTGCATCTGCTGCGTGTCCTCGGGGTACTGGAAGTTCAAGAGCGTCTCCTGTAGAAAAATTCAAAACACTGCCGCTGGGGCGTCGATCGCCTCCAGCCCGCGCCGGGCCAGGGCCTGGGCCATCGCGCCCACCTCCGAGGCGTTGTCGGCCACCGCATTGCCCCGCGCGGCGCGGGCCGCAATGCCTTCAAAGATGACGGCCCAGCGCATGAACGCAAAGGCCCAGTGGAAAGGCGCGGCCTGGCGGGCCGGATCGCTGCGGCCGGCGCGCTGGTAGAAATGCGCCAGGTAGTCGGACTCGGACGGAATACCCAGGGCTGCCAGATCCAGCCCGCGCAGCCCGCCAAACTCATCGGGCAGGGTGCGCCAGGCCACGGTGTTGAAGGCCACATCGGCCAGCGGATGGCCCAGGGGGGACAGCTCCCAGTCCAGCACCGCGACCACCTTGGCTTCGGTGGGGTGGAACAGCAGGTTGTTGAGCTTGAAATCACCATGGGTCAGCGTGGTTTCGTCATCGCTGGGGCGGTTGGCGCCCAGCCAGGCCAGCAACTCATCAATGGCTGGGTTGGGCGCAATGCGCGACAGATCCCACTGCTTTTGCCAGCGGTGCAGCTGCCGCTCAAAAAAGCCGCCCTCCTTGCCAAAGCCCTCCAGCCCGGCGGCGCGCCAGTCCACCGCATGCAGGGTAGCCAGGGTGTCGGCCATCGCCAGGTAGATCGCGCGGCGCTCGGCCGGGCGCATGCCGGTGAGCGCGTTGTCGTTGAAGACGCGCCCCTCGACCTTTTCCATCAGGTAGAAGGGCGTTCCGACCACATCGCTGCCTGCGTGGTAGAGCAGCATCTGCGGCACGGGCAGCGCCGTGTCTGCCAGCGCCTTCATCACGCGGTACTCGCGGTCCACCGCATGGGCCGATGGCAATACCTCGCCCGCAGGCTTTTTGCGCAGCACCATGTGCCGGCTGCCATAGCTCACAAAAAAGGTCGGGTTGGACTGGCCGCCGCCAATCGCCTGCAGCGCCATCTCACCCTGCAAGCCTGGCAACTGCGCGCGCAGAAAGTCGTCCAGGCGGGCTGGGTCAAAGGCTTGCGGGTGGCTAGAGGGGGTGCTGGAGGAGGTCATCGAGCAAGGGGTTTGGGTGGGATGCAATGGCGTGCAGGCAAAGCTGCGCCCCGGCCGTCCGCAGACGGCATCGTGGTGTTGACGTAGGAAAAACGGGCGCTTAGCTGCGCGCAGGACGGCGGAGTGCTACAGCGGTAGTGCAGAGGCTGCAGATGGGGTCAGGTGCGCAATCCGCCTGGCGATGGGGCATGAACATGGCTTGTCTCCTGTCTTTGCTATTTTTAGCCATCATGCGGCCAGCCGCCCCAGCCCGCCCCCACCCGATGTGGGTGGCTCGGGTTTCCCCCTGCGGTGTTGGCGATCAGCCCTGCACCAGGCCCAGGTCGCGCGCGCGGGCAACGGCATCATCGCGACCCACCACCTTGAGCTTGCCGTAGACATTGCGCAGATGCCATTTGACGGTCTCGGGCGAGATGCCCAGCACCTGGGCAATGCGCTTGTTCGACATGCTGTGCGCAAGCGCCCGCAAGATCTCCAGCTCCCGCTCGGACAGAGGCTCGCTCAGCCCCGCATCGGCGGGCTGCGGCTGGGCACGGTAGCGCTGCGATTGCTGCTGCAGCCGCTCCACATAAAACGCGAGCAAGGGATCGGAGGCGCCAAAGGCCTGGGCGCAGGCCCCGGCCAGCACCAGCGCGGGCTCGCCCAAGTCCAGAATGCTGCGCACCAGGCCCAGCTGCTGGCCCTGCAGCAAGGCATCACGCATGACCTCCAGCGCCTGGTCCTGGTGCCCCAGGCGGCTCAGCAGCAGGGCACGCAGCACCAAGGTGGCGCAGCGGTCGCGCCGCTGCAAAAGCGCGCTGTCGTCCTTGCCGCGCTCGCCCAGCGCCTCCAGCGCAGCACGGTCGTCGAGGTTGGCCTCGTGGAACAGCGCCTGCGTGTAGCGGGCCATGCCGGTGATGCGCAGGCTCACGGGGCTGCGGGCATCGGCATGGCGCTGCGCCAGCAGCTCGATCTGGCGCAGCATCTGGCGCGCGCCTTCGCTGTCGCGCATCTGCAGCAGGCAGCGCACGCGCTCGCCCATCGCAAAGGCCAGCAGGCGGTCCAGCGAGCGGCGCTGGGCGATTTCTTCGATGCGCGCCAGGCCTTCGATCGCTTCGAGCGGGTTGCCGTCCAGCCGGCTCAGGCGCGCGCAGACCAGGGCCACGGTCACCAGCGCATCGGGCAGTACCACGCGCTCGGTGGTGTCCAGCCGGCCTTCGAGCAGCTGGCGCAGCTCGTCGAGCTCATTGGTCTCATACAGCACGGCCGCCAGATAGGCGGCGGCATTGCAGGCCATCTCGCTGTGGCGGCCCAGCGCCTTTTCGGCATGGGCGAGCGCCTCGCGCAGCACCGGCTCAGCCTGGCGCACATCGCCGGCATAGAGCCACGAGAGACCACGCAGCGATTCGGTCATCAAATGGCCAAAGGCTGAATCGAGCAGCGGCGAGCCATCGTCGCGCAGCGGGGGCGAGCCGCGCAGCACCTCACGGGCCTTGTCATACTCGGCGCTGTGCCCATACATCCAGCCCAGCAGATTGCGCTTGCCACCCACCAGCACGGCGTCATCGCCCTGCTGGATGGACATCAGCTCGGGCAGCAAGGCCTGCGCGGTGCCCAGGTCGTCCTCCTGCAAGGCCAGCGAGAAGGCCAGCAGCACGCAATGCGCGCGGCCTTCATGGTCCTGCTCGCCCAGCTGCGCGCGCAGCGCATTCAAGGTCTCATGGCAGGCGGTGAGCTTGTAGTAGCACAGCTGGGTCCAGCCCAGCCACAGCAGCAGCGCGGGACGCGCATGGACGGTAGCTCGCGGCAGCTCGGACACCGCGCGCACCAGCTGCTGCAGCTGGCCGTTCAAAAACAGCTCGCGCGCCCAGCGCTCCACCCAGTGCACGGCCTGGTCCATGTCCCCTGCCTCGACCGCATGGTGCACGGCATCGCGCAGATGGCGCCGGGCGCCCAGCCATTGCGCCAGGGCCGCGTGGGTGCGCTGGCGCTCAGCCTGCGGCAGCGATTGGAAGCGGGTGAGCAGCAGCTCGCGAAACAGCGGATGGAAGCGGTACCAGCCCTGGCTGTCGGCATCTTGCAGCGGCAGCACAAACAGGTTCTCGCGCTGCAGGCGCTCGAGCAAGGCGGGGCCCACGGGCTCACCGGCAATCGTGATCGCCAGCGCCTGGTTGAAGCTGCGCGCCGCAGCCAGCCGCGTCATTGCGTCGATCTCATCCTTGTCGACCCGGCACAGCACCTCGCGGTTGAAGTAGGCGGTAAAGTCCTGCGCGTTCTGCACCGGCGACGCGGGCGTGCGCGGCTGCAGTGCCAGCAGCTGCAGGCCAGCGGCCCAGCCATCGGTTACCTCGAGCAGCTGGCGCGCCACAGCCGGGCTGGTGCTGCGCGGCTGGCGGGCCTGCAGAAACTGTTGCACCTCTTCCAGGGTAAAGCGCAGCTCGGTAGGCCCGATCTCTTCGAGCAAGCCTTGGTCACGCAGGCGCGCCAGGCGCAGCTGGGGCATGCTGCGCGAGACGATCACCAGCCGCAAGGCGGGCGGCGCAAAATCCAGCAAGGTCTGCAGCGCCGCGCCCGCGCGCATGTCGCCCATGTTCTGCCAATCATCGACCACCACCAGCAAGGGCCGGCTGCGTGCCAGAAACGCGCGCAGCAAGGCAATGACGATGGCATCGGCCCGCGCCTCGCCGCCCCGGTTGGACAGCAGGCGAGCCTCGCGCGCGATATCGCTGTCAATGCGGTCCAGCGAATCGAAGAGCGCCGCCATCAGCGCCTGGCCGTCGTCGCCGGGCTGCACCGTCACCCAGGCTTCGTCATGGCCAAAGGTCAGCGCTTGCGCGCGCCACTGCAGCGCCAGCGAGGTTTTGCCACTGCCCGCCGGCCCGTGGATCAGCAGGCAGGTTTTATGGCGGGCCTCGGACAGGCGCGCCAGCAGATGCTTGCGCTCAATGCGCCGGGGCTCCAGTCGGGGAAGTGTGTGGTTTGTCTCGGTCACTGTTTTTATAAATGCGCGGCATGTTTATCCCCGAATAGTGCCACGACTCAGTGCTAGAGACGCTCAATCACCGTCACATTCGCCATGCCCCCGCCCTCGCACATGGTCTGCAGCCCGTAGCGGCCGCCGCGCTGGTGCAGCGCATGGACCAGGGTGGCCATCAGCTTGGCGCCCGTACCGCCCAGAGGATGGCCCAGCGCAATGGCGCCGCCGTTCACATTCATGCGCGCGGGATCGGCCTGCAGCGCCTGCAGCCAGGCCAGCGGGATCGAGGCAAAGGCCTCGTTGACTTCGTAGAGGTCGATGTCGCTCAGGCGCATGCCGGCCTTCTTCAAGGCCAGCTGGGTGGCGGGCACCGGGGCCTCCAGCATGATGACAGGGTCATGGCCCAGCACGGTCATGTGGTGGATGCGCGCCAGGGGCTTGGTGCCCAGGCGGCGCAGGCCGCGCTCATTGACGATCAGCACGCCGCTGGCGCCATCGCACATCTGGCTGGCATTGGCTGCGGTGATCAAGCCGCCCTCCTGCAGCAGCTTGACGCTCTGAATGCCTTCCAAGGTGGCTTCAAAGCGGATGCCCTCGTCCACCGCATGCAGGTCCTGCGTCAAGGCGCCGCTGGCATCGCGCACCGCAATCGGCAAAATCTCTGCGGCAAAGTGGCCTGCGCGGCTGGCGGCAGCGGCGCGCTGGTGGCTTTGCAAGGCGTAGCGGTCCAGCGCGTCCTTGTCCAGGCCATACTTGCGCGCCACCATCTCGGCACCGACAAACTGGCTAAAGACGGTATCGCCATAGCGGCTGGCGATGCCGGGGCTGTGGTAGTGGCCCAGCCCGGCCTTTTGCGCCAGGCCGCCCGGGCTGCCCATGGGCACGCGGGTCATCGATTCGACGCCGGCGGCAATCACCATGTCCATCGCGCCCGACATCACCGCCTGCGCGGCAAAGTGGATGGCCTGCTGCGAGGAGCCGCATTGGCGGTCGATGCTGGTGCCGGGCACCGATTCGGGCAGCTTGGAGGCCAGCACCACATTGCGCGCCACATTGCTGGACTGCTCGCCCACCTGGCTGACGCAGCCCAGAAACACATCGTCCACAGCGGCCGGGTCGGCATCGACACCTTCGACCAGCGCATTGATGACCTGCGCGGCCAGATCCACCGGATGCCAGCCGGCCAGTTGGCCACCTCGGCGGCCACCCGCCGTGCGTTGCGCCGCCACGATAAAAGCTTCGGACATGGAACTCCTTTGTCTCGTCATTGTGTAGAAGATGCTCAGGAAGAGTTTAGGCGCCCCCCACCCCGGCCCGACCACCCATAACGGGTGGCTGGCGAAGTTTGGCGGCAGCGCGCGGCCCCCTCGTCCTACAGACGGGCGGGCAGCGATTGGCGAAGATGGCGACCCATAATTACCGGGGAACCGCATGGATACCACCAACAACAATACAGCGGCCAATCCGACGCCTCCTTCGCCGCCGCTGATCCCCACCCAAAGCGGCACCTTGGAGCTGCACGACATCACCATCGTCGACAAGGTCAAGCTCAGAAAGGCGATTTCTGCCGCCGCGCTGGGCAATGCCATGGAGTGGTTCGACTTTGGCGTCTATGGCTTTGTCGCCTTTGCGCTGGGCAAGGTGTTCTTCCCCGATGCGTCGCCCAGTGTGCAGATGATTGCCGCGCTGGGCACCTTCTCGATTCCCTTTCTCGTACGGCCGCTGGGTGGACTGTTCTTTGGCGTGATGGGTGACAAGTTCGGGCGCCAGAAGGTGCTGTCGATCACCATCATCATCATGGCTGCCAGCACCTTCTGCATTGGGCTGATACCGTCCTACGCCAGCATTGGCATCTGGGCGCCGATCCTGCTGCTGCTGTGCAAGCTGGCGCAGGGCTTCTCGGTGGGGGGTGAATACACCGGCGCCGCCATCTTTGTGGCCGAGTTTGCGCCGGACCGCAAGCGCGGGTTTCTGGGCAGCTTTCTGGACTTTGGCTCCATCGTGGGCTTTGTCACCGGCGCGGGCGTCGTGGTCCTGCTGCAAAGCCTGCTGAGCGAGGCGAGCTTTCTGGACTGGGGCTGGCGCGTGCCCTTCTTCCTGGCAGCGCCCCTGGGCCTGGTAGGCCTGTACCTGCGCCATGCAGCCGAAGAAACGCCCGCCTTTCAGCAACAACTCGACCAGATGGAAAAGGACGACCAGGAGGATGTGGAGAACCGCCCCCGCATCTCCTTCAAGGAAATCGCGACACGCTACTGGCGCCCCCTGCTGGTGTCGGTGGGCCTGGTGCTGACCACCAATATCACCTACTACATGCTGCTGACCTACATGCCCAGCTACCTGTCGCACAACCTGCACTACTCCGAAGACCATGGCGTGCTGATCATCATCGCCGTGATGATCGGCATGCTCTTTGTGCAGCCGGTGATCGGCCTGGCCAGCGACCGCTTTGGCCGCAAGCCCTTTGTGATCGTTGGCTCCATAGGCCTCTTGGTGCTGGCCATCCCCGCGTTCCGGCTGATCATCAACGGCCAGATCGCGCTGATCTTTGTTGGCCTGTTCATGCTGGCGATTGTGCTGAATTGCTTTACCGGGGTGATGGCCTCCACCTTGCCTGCGATGTTCCCGACCCGCATCCGCTACAGTGCGCTGGCCGCCTCGTTCAACATCGCCATCATCGTCGCCGGCCTCACGCCCACCATCACCGCCGCCTTGGTCGATTCGACCGGCAGCCTCTACCTGCCCGCCTACTACCTGATGTTTGTCGCCGTGGTCGGCATCATCACCGGCATCTTCATGAAGGAAACCGCCAACCGCCCCCTGCGCGGCGCCACGCCAGCGGCCTCCAGCAAGCAGGAGGCCAAGGAGCTGCTGATCCAGACGCTGGACCATATCGAGCAAAGCGTGGAAGACATCGATGGCGAGATTGCCAAGCTGCAAGAGCAGATTGCGGCGCTGGAGCTGCGCAAGCAGAAATACATCGATCTGCATCCGCGGCTGGATTGAGGAGCGTACCGCTTAGGCACTACCAACATCGCACCACAAAGCCCTGCAAATTGCCTATTTGTAGGGCTTTTTTTCTTCTGAACCCGCTCGCCATGCTTTCACCGCTCACCCGGGCTCCAGTGCAACACCAGAGCTGGGTACTCGCCACCCTGATCCAGCGAGCGCTACCGTTCGCCAAGATGACCCCGCCGCCGGTGCCATCCTGCTGTCACCCGTGTTGGGGATGCGCAGCGGTGGCTTCGCTAGACTGCAGAGACAACAACCATTCATGCAAGGAGACAACCATGCAACGCCGTACTTTTGCCGCTTTCGCAGCCAGCATTGCCGTTGTGGGCGCTGCGGGTTTTGCCGCGCCCGCCGTGGCACAGGCTGATTACCCCAACCGGCCTATCGTGCTGATCGTGCCCTATGGGGCGGGGGGTGTGAGTGATGTGGTGGCGCGGGCGCTGGCCCTGTCGATGGGCAAGCAGTTGGGCCAGTCCATCATCATCGAGAACAAGCCGGGTGCCGGGGCCTCGATGGGGGTGATGGACATGAAGCATGCCAAGCCCGACGGCTACCGGCTGACCTTGAGCCCGGTAGCGATATTCCGGCAGCCGCATATCCAGAAGGTGGCCTACGATCCGGTTGCCGACCTGAGCTATGTGGCGGCCTTTATGTCGTATGACTTTCTGCTGGCCGTGGCGCAGGATTCGCCGTACAAATCGGTCAAGGACATTGTCGAGCAGTCCAAAAAGCAGCCCGGCTCGGTCGACTACGGCACGCCCGGCAAGTTTTCGGCCAACCATGTGCTGATGGCCTTGCTGGAGAAGAAGGCGGGCGTGCAGTTCACCCATGTGCCGTACAAGGGCGATGCCGAGGCGGTGAATGCCTTGATTGCGGGCCACACCAAGACAGGGGTGTTTGGCAATACGGTGCTTCCGCATATGCAGTCAGGCAAACTGCGTGCGCTGGCCATTGCCTCGGAAACGCGCCCTCCCGCCTTTGCCAATGTGCCGACCTTCCGTGAGCAGGGCTATGACGTAGTGACGCCATCGCCACTGGGCATCGCTGGCCCCAGGGGCCTGCCGCCCGAGATTGTGCGCAAGCTCGAAGCCGCCGTGAAGTCTGCCATGGACGACCCCGCCTTCCAGCAGGCGGCCGCAAATTATGGGGTGCGGCTGGAGTACCGCAATGCCCAGGATTACAGCGCCTTCGCGAAGAAGGCCTTTGCCGAAGAGGGCACGATTGTGCAGAGCATTGGGCTGGATTAAGCGTCGCTTGTAGATTGACAGGTGCCAGGGTGAGTGCCGGAGCCGTCATCAGCTTTTTTGCAGACTGGCCACCTTCCCATCCCGCCCTATAGCGTTGATAAGGAACTGAGCAGCGCGCAGCCCTGAGGCTGTGTGGCTGCCGCCCTGAAGGCAAGCCAACGCACATGGATGGCGTCCTTCATGTCGAACCGCGTAAGCATGGCCCAGCGCCTGGCCACGGACATGCGCCGCAATCAACGCAGGCCACACTCCGACAAGACGCGATTCAGCGATGAGTGAAGAGCACACCACCCAGACGAAGAAAAACCCCTGAGCGAGAACACTCAGGGGTTTTATTCTTGGCGGAAACGGAGTCCGTTGAAATGAAGTCCAATTGAGTCCGGCATGTACCACTTGTCTTTTCAAATCAACTAGTTGTAGTTTTCGTTAGTCCAAAGAGGTGCAACGCGGTTTGGTTTGGAACAAATTTTTATGGTAGATTGGATGGTAGATATTCCATTGAGTGAAAAGCCCGGATTCTAACTGTCAGGCCCGGCTTGAAGAGTTCCGAGGCAAGAGTCGAATCATGCCAAAAATTGCTAAAGAACTTCGTGCGCTCGACATCAGTCGCCTGACTGAGCCTGGACATCATCCAGCCGGTGGTGTCGTCGGACTATATCTCTACATCACCCCCACCGGTGCCAAGTCATGGGTGCTGAGAACCATGATTGCAGGCAAGCGCAGGCACATGGGCCTGGGCGCCTACCCCACAGTGCCACTTGCACAGGCCCGCGAAAAAGCACGCCAGGCCAGGGATGAGATCATCAACGGCAACGACCCCATTGCACAACGCAAAGAAGCCAAGAGTCTTTTGCAAGCCCAGCAAGCCACCGAGGTCACCTTTGCTCAAGCAGCCCTAGCCTATATCGATGCGCATGGAGACAGCTGGAAAAATCCCAAACATCGTGCTCAGTGGACATCAACCCTGGAGACCTACGTGTATCCGGTGATGGGAAAGCTCATGGTCAAAGATGTGGCACAAGCCCATGTACTGCAGGTGCTCGAGCCTATTTGGAAAACCAAGACGGAAACGGCCACACGAATCCGTGGTCGTATGGAAAGTGTGTTGGACTGGGCAACTGCCAGGCACTACCGGCAAGGAGACAATCCAGCCCGATGGAAAGGTCACCTGGACAAACTTCTTGCACCGCCGACGCGCATCCAAAAAGTGGTTCATCACAAAGCCATACAGGTCGGCAACATGGCTGCATTCATGGCCGATTTGCGCCAACGCGAAGGCATAGCCGCCAGAGCCCTGGAATTTGCCATCTATTGCGCAGCACGCAGCGGGGAAGTCAGAGGTGCTACATGGGATGAAATCGATCTGGAAAACCGGATATGGGTGATTCCTGCTGAACGGATGAAGGCAGGCAGCGAGCACCGAGTCCCATTGAGTCGCCAGGCGTTGGACCTTCTCAAGAACATGCCCAAACTGGTGGCTTGCCCGTACATATTTCCATCCAGCAAATCAGGCATGCTTTCGGACATGGCCTTGTTGGCAGTCATGCGACGCATGGAGGTGGATGCCGTACCCCATGGCTTCAGGTCAACCTTCAGAGACTGGGCTGGAGAGACAACCAACTACCCCCGCGACATCGCAGAACAAGCACTTGCGCATACCCTTACCAACAAAGTCGAGGCCGCCTACCGCAGAGGCGATGCGCTGGAAAAGCGCAGGGACATGATGCAAGACTGGGCTGACTTTTGCCAACGCCAGGCCCAAAAAGCACAGCCACTTCAAGAATCATTCCGCAGTAACGCTCTGTGACATATTTTGCTTGACATAGGCCTCTATTGGCAACCAAAATTGTTCCCATTGGAGTCGTAGTCTCCAGTCCGCTTGCAGGGACATTAACTTAGCCGACCGCTGCAACAATGGTCGCAGGTAGACGTGGTTCACCAGTAATCAACTCCACGCCTAGGTATACGCATGACAAGGGAAGAGCGCGAAACTGGAACGCAATCGTACCTTGTCATCACCTCGCCTGTCGGAGGTGACGCGATAAATGGCGATACGCATAGCGTATTTAGCCTGTGTATAAGAACAGAGCAACGTGTTGCTCTTATATAAATCGCCGTCATCTCTCCCGCTGCATACAAAAACGCAGCGGTTCACAGCGCATCATTTGATTGGTCAGGCAACGATTGTGCGCTCAAGGTTTTCGCCATGAGCTTCAAAAATTCTTTTTCTCCATCGGATCAACTGATTCGCGCAGTCGCGTGCGCGAGGCTACTTAACATTTCGGAGTCCACGTTCTACGACTGGATCAGTCCGCGATCCCCCAGATTCAAGGCGGATTTTCCGCAACGCATCAGGCTATCTAGCCGCGTCATCGCTTGGAGACTCGCCGAAGTCAATGCATGGGTCTCATCCAGGCAAGCAAACTTGAATCAGGAGGAAACGAAATGAACGCGCCACTCAAATCCCCCCATTGGTCAACGCGTATGGGCCCTAGCGGGTTCAAACTGAATCAGCGCCCAACACTAGAGAAGCAAGTCCTGCCGTTGGAGCTTTCGCTGTTGGACGACATTGTCAAGGAAATAGTTGACGCCACCTCTGCGCCACCTGAGCTGACCGAGGCAACACTTCTCGGCGCAATGTCGATCGCATGCCAACACCTAATAGATGTTGATTGTCCAGGAGGAGGAAGAGGTCCCACCTCACTGTTTCTGCTGTCAAGCGCTGATTCGGGAGAGCGCAAGTCAACAATTGAGAATTTTATATTCAAGCCAATTTTTGATATAGATCATAGAAATCGCCTCAAGGCTGAAAAAGACAATCAGCTGTTCGATCGCGACATGATGGTTTGGAAGGCAAAGGTCAATCAAGTCCGTAAAGAACTGGATGCCGCCTTGCGTGATTCATCACCATTGGGTGAGATTGAAGATCGCCTAGCCGATGTGCTGCGATCAAAGCCAACCAGGACAGTGGCGCCTCGTTTTATCTACCGCGATGAGTCCATTAGAAATTTGCAAATAGGCATGGCTACGAGTTGGCCCAGTGCTGCTTTGGTTGCGTCTGAATCGACAGGATTGTTTAGCTCACGAAATGCAGAGAGCCTGCCTTCATTGTCGGCAATATGGGATGGCCGACCCATTGATGTAGGGAGAGCCAAAATGCCTCCTATATATGTTCCGTCACCACGCCTGACGATTTCGTTGATGCTGCAACCTCTTATGATCCGAGGATACCTGGGTAAGCAAACTGGAATAGCCCGGATCTCAGGTTTATTGGCTAGATTCTGGGTTGTCGAACCACTATCAACCCAAGGCTCTCGTCAAATTCATCCATCTCAGATGGGAGACCCCAAAAACACCGAGGCAACCAAACGATTGCATCAGCGTTTGTTGCAATATTTGGAGGCGTCAACACAGAGAAAATCTGATCAGCGGACAGTTGTTCGCTTCTCTCCACAGGCGCAGCAAATTTGGCTGGAGTTATACAACGCTGTCGAATCAGAGTTGGGAGCAGGTGGAAGCTTGGTTGATGTTAAAGATTGCGCATCAAAAATTGCAAATATCATGTCGCGCATTGCTGCGTTGATTCATTACAGCCTTGGCCGGCCTGGCGACATTGATGTTAAAACTGCTTTGTATGCACGCACTTTGAGTATTAAAAGTCTAAATAATTTCAAGCAGCTATTTGGAATTCGAAGCCATGAGGAGATAACGCAAGCAAATGCCATGCGACTGAATAAATTCCTCACTGATAAAGTCACCATTTTGATGAATGGTGGATTTTTAGGCATGGCGAAATCATTGAATGGAGAAATTTATTTCGAAAAATCAGAGCTTGAAAATGGTGGTCCACTCAGGCCCAAAGCACTGCTTGATGACGCATTAGCTCAATTAGCTGCGAGGGGTGTTGTTGCGCTTACCACCCTAGGGCGGAAAAATGTCGTGCGCTTCAGCCCTCAAGCATCGGCACAACTCCCTAGGTCCGATGCTGGCTGAGCAAGCCTAGAGTGCATAACGAATGCGAAAGCTGCGAATTTCGCAGCTTTCGCAACGCTTCTGACAGGGTGTAGTTGATCACTTATTCCGGAACTAACTTTTCACCAGCATTATTATTTAAAACTCTTACTTTTAACCAGTTTAATTGAGTTATTCCTTGGTGATCAATAGTTTTTACACCTTCAACACCAAGGAGTTTATGTTATTACTTAATCAAGTATGCTGCAAAGGCACATTAAGGCAATGCAGAAATATATACTTTGATTTGAAGAATTCTTCAATTAGCGTGAGTTAAACAACATTCCTTGAGCCTCATTATGTTAGTCACCGAATCAATTAAGCCATGCTTCAAGGGGTCACCTTTGATCTATTTTTCTTTTTTGAGAAATAACTTGCGTTGCATTATTTGCTTTCATAAGGAATTCAAAAGCACTCATGCTTCAAACCTTCTAGCAAAGCGATCAGTAATAAATACAATTAAGAACATATGGAGTGAGTTTATCAATGAGCCTTGCATTAGTTTCGACATTGCATTGCTAAAACGCTCTAGAAGCGCTTATGCGTATGCTCTACTCATTTTGTATCAGCATATGTCAAGTCGGGAGCTAAGATCAAATCTAGGCTGGTTTGTGGATGATGAAAAGGCAATGCAATCTATATTTGATTGTCTAATCGACGTCTTTCACGACCCCACATTTGTATCAAAGCTAGATAGTTCTAGAAGAAATCAACAAAAAACCAGAGACTCACTTTTTAACTATGCAACTGATTTAAAAGAGATCTACTCCAAGCTCATGGTGATTCGAATAGACTTTGGCTACACACAATCAGTGAGTCGAACAAGTTTCCCTTTGGAGAATATAGAGAACCATTGGGAGCAGTTGCTTTGTTATGTAAAGCTTCATTTCTCCGATAGCTTTGCAGGCTATGCAGTCAAGTTTGAGCATGGCGAAGCAAAGGGCGTGCATGCCCATAGTGTCTTTTTCATGGACGGCAACGTGGTGCGTACCGATGCACGGATTGCACGTATCTTTGGTGAATATTGGGAAAAGGAAGTCACACAGGGCCTTGGCGTGCATTTCAATTGCAATACGAGCGATCACAAGGCCACTTTGAAGATTTGCGGTCTGGGGACATTTTCTGGGCAGGAACCCGCCTTCCGAAATGGCATGTGGATTATTGCGGACTACCTTAGCAAGCCAGATGTAATGGTACGCCTGATGCTCCCAGAAAGAACCAAGATTTTCCGTCGTGGTTTTTTTAATGAAAGGCAGAAGCTTAAGTTGGAGGCCGTACGGAAAAAGCAGTTAACGCAGATAAGTGCTCAAGTAATGAATATCGATACGCCAAGGATTTGCGCATAGTTCTATGGAGCAAACTGTTTCCACAAAGTAGATCTCTCAGGCAAAGAAAAAAGCAGCGGGTAGTTGGCCCACTGCTTGCTTCACTTGTAATAGCTCTGGCACTCGGTGCTCTCATAGGCCTTGGTCAGCACCGCAGTGCGCCTGGCGGGACCGTATCGGTATAGAGGAGCCTCTTCATCAAATCGCTCGTTAAGCTTTCTTCCGATGTATTCTGGGCTGGCCGACGTGGTCAACTTTTCCATCTCAATCGTGACTTTGCTCATCGCTCTTTTAGCAGCGGAATCGCTTCCTAGAAGGCTGGCAACTTTTGCACATCTAAAGGCCTTGTAGACCTTGTCTTCGGTTGAGGTGCAACCCGTTAGTGCCATTGCACTGATCGCCGCTACAGTAATCATGCCAATGGATCCGCACTTGTGCATGCTCGTGATCAAAGAGGCATGGGCAGTGGTCATGATATGCCTCACAGTTTCTTGACGCATTCCATGCCCTTTTTGGTGAAACCTGCAAAGTCTTCGCCATCGAAGTGGTTCATGACCTTCTTCTCTAGAGCCTTAAAGTAAGGCTCTGTGCCGCTTTGCACACTGCTCCACGCACCTCTTTCATCAACGAGGCGTTTGGCAGTATCGAATGCCAGCACGCATGCCGCCAACGATTTTTCCATCATGCGGCGGTTCTCGCTTCTGCGTCCGCTGTCACTACTTCCTGCGAACCACTTGCTGTTACGGTATTCGAGCATGTCTCGAAAAGACTTTCCGAAGTCCTCGGCAGAGTCTCCGTCAATCTCTGGCTCGATGGAAAACAGGTACGAAGGCCACAAGAGGATGCCCCCTGTAATGGCCTGGCCCACGTTGTATGCCAGCCCCTGAGAGCGGTAGCCATTGGCGTTGTTCCAGTACACAAAAGGTACAAACACCATGCCTGCTACCAAATAGCTGCAAATCAGCTTTCCTATCGCCATTCAACACTCGCTTTCTAGATCAGTCAAAGACACTTGATTTGCCTCGGCGCCTGATCACCGTCATTTCTTGCCACCGCCGGCCAAGCCGATCAGGATCCAGATGATGAAAGCAGGCACCAACCACCATCCAAACAGGCTCATCATCCAGATCGCAAAAAGAACGCAAAGAATCAGGTTAGCAATAAAAGAGATCATCTAGATGAATTCATATGTGAAGCAAACTCCGTAGATGCAAATGTATCAGAAATGCATCCTGTTGGGGTGTCAGCCAAGCCTCAACCTCCCACACAACTTCCCGACCCAGACAATCTGCGCGATGTCTTGGCTTATTGGATCCGTCTTAGGCGATTTGAAAAAGGCTGGTCACAGGAGCGCTTGGCGTTGGAGTGTGAACTGGACAGAACCTATGTGTCGGCAGTGGAGCGGTCTCGTTGGAATGTTTCGCTATCCAACATGGAGCGTATTGCGCAAGCCTTAGATACAGAGGTTTGGATGTTGCTCAGAGCTCCACAGCATGCAACTCTTGACTAACTCAGATCGTTTCAGTTGGGGCGGCATACCAAGACCATGAGCCACCCGTCACCGAGGAACGGTCTATGGTGAAAAAGGCTTCTCCGAGACGTTGGCAATCACTCTCTTTTTTTCTGAGGTCATGCTGAACCAACTTCCGCTTTGCAGCGGTTGCTGCCGCTGATTGCAGTTCGGCGAACTACCACTCGTCTAGTCATAGCGCTCTTTCAGAGCTTCAAAACAGTCACTTCCCCAATGACTGTTTTCAGGTCCGCAGCAGCACCTTGCTAACAGAAAGTCACTGGGGATGCAGGAAGCCCGCTATGTCGGCTCGCGAATGAGTGCTGTCGACAGCCGATCCGCGACTATCGCAGCCCGACCCAAAGGGACTGTTCTCTCTTCCCCAGTGCAACTACTCATGTGAGCTTGCAGTCTTGAGCAGGCGCCTCGTAAAGCCACACGCTCAGCGAAATGCCCAGCGTCCCCAGGCCGGCAAGAACATCAGGTTCGACGCAGAGCGAAAGAGATCCCTTCTCGGCTCTGCAATCAAGATAGGGCGAGTATCCAAGCCGTCGTAGGTGGGCAAAGCGCTCCCTCTTCGTTTGCAGTAGCGTCACCCTTCGAACAAGTTGTTCCTCAACCGATTCGACAGCCTGGTAGCCGGGCAGACGCAGATTCCACATGCCTACAGAAGATACCCGCTTTATGTTGCCAACTGCAATGAGATCACCGGCCTTGTAGCTGAGCGTTGGTTGAAGTGCGAGCGTGCGAGTGACAAGGTCGGCGTCAACCGTCTCTCGGCAGAAGATGAGTTACGTACTATTAAGCATTGGTCCAGTAGCGTAGCCGATAACGTTTGGTATTGGCCGATCCGCGAACGTAGCAGAACGACTGTGGATTCAACCGGTCGATGCAACGCATTCATTAAACATCTCAGTCGGGGTTCTGTACCCTAAGGTCTTCCTGGGCCGCTCATTCAATTTTCTCGCAATCGCATCCAGTTCATCTTGGGAGTAGCGTGAGATGTCAATGCCCTTGGGAAGGTACTGCCTGAGCAAGCCATTGGTGTTCTCGTTCGTTCCGCGCTGCCAGGGGTTTTGTGGATCGCAGAAGTACACCTGGATATCGGTGGCCACGGTGAAGCGTTTGTGGCCCGCCATTTCCGATCCCCGATCCCAGGTCAAGGAACGGTAGAGCTCTTGTGGCAAGGTCCGTGCATGCCTGGCCAGCGCCGCAGCAACGGTGTAGGAGTCCTTGTCCACCAACTTGACCAGCATCACGTAGCGTGTCTGACGCTCCACCAGCGTCGCAATCTGGCTGTAGGCATCGCCGAACAACAGGTCCCCCTCCCAGTGGCCCGGCACTGCCCGATCCTCGATGCTGGCTGGCCGCTCGCTGATGGGCACGGCATCGACGATCCGTCCATGGATGGGGGTCTTCTGGGTGTAGTGGCGTGAGCGACGCATCCCCCTGGTGCGCCGCAAGTGCTCCAGCAGTTCTTTCTTCAAGGCCCCGCGGGTTTGGACGAATAGCGTGCGGTAGATGGCTTCGTGAGACACCTGCAAATCCTTGTCGTCCGGGTAAGTTCGTTTGAGCCATCCCGCTATTTGCTCGGGTGACCACTGGCTCTGCAATTTAACCGCCACGATGTGAGCCAGCGCTGGGTTGCTAGCCAACTTGCACGCCTTTGGGCGGCGCGCCCGCTCCCAGGCTGCCTCATCGGCTTTCGCTGCCCGGTAGCACGTCTTACCGCCATTGCGCAGGAGTTCACGGCTGATGGTGGACGCTGCGCGTTGCAACCGCCTGGCTACACAGCGGATGGATTCACCGGCGGCCAGGCTGCGCGATATCTCCTCGCGCTCGGGCAGAGACAGCGCCAAGTGCGCTCGGTGTCTTGCAGGAGGCCGGATGCCACCCGTTGCGCTCAGGATGTTGTGAATGGAGGTATGCGGCCGGTCAAACAGCTTGCCGATCTCGTGCAAGGTATCGCCAGCTTTCCAGCGATCCCACATCAGGGCCTTCTGGGCTTCGGTGTAGTAAATCCGCGGTCTTTGCTTCATGCCAACACTCCTTCCGCCAGAGGCGGTCATTGTGTTGCACCGACCGGTTGAATCCACAACCCAAAGCAGTCAACCATGCTCCTTAGGTAATTTGCTGGCGATGTATTTCAATGCTCCTTGAAATACCCAATGCCATTGTTCACTCGGTTGCTGCGACAGTGGATGCCAAAAGAATTGAAAGTCATGCCCACCGTCATCGGTGGTTCTGAATGTCCATGAGTCAGGCAGGCCGTCTATGTCACAAAGATGGAATGCCCAAATCTGGTTTTCATAGCCAGAAACCCAAGTACCTAAATCCGCCAAAATCTGCGATGCGCTGAGGCCACTTTCCTCGCGTAACTCACGCAGTGCTGCATCTCTAGAGTTTTCGTTTGGCTCAATAGTGCCTTTGACCAGTTGTAAGCCAGCCAAAGGATGAGCAAATGCCAAAACTTCGAACGCCCCTTGGCCTCGAATGACTACTGGGCAAGCTTTATTGGCTGGGGAATTGGCTTTCGATTGCATGGGGCTATTTTTACTGATGCCGATGACTGCTCCTGGCCAGTGTCAGGTAATTCAGATGGCGATTGTCGACCCTGAAGAGACATTCGGTGTAGCTAAAGAAGGTGTTCGTAGAACTTCTCGATTTCACAATGAGTAGTCAATGCCTTCAGCGGAAAAATCTCCCATGGCGCTTGTTCACGCATGTTCGGGAACTCGCTAGCAATCCTCCCCTCTATGTCGGGCTTGACCCTTTGCCGCCAGTCCAAAACTTGACCCCAAGTAGAAGTCCCATTTAGGTGTACAGGAAACCGAGGCTCCTCAATGGCTGCCACAAAAGCAGCGGGGAATAGACGCTTGTAGGCATTCAAGTTGTAAAGCCAAGAGACACCGCGCACAACTTTTGCACGCGGTTGGAGCAGGCGGATTTCTGCAAACATGGCCTTCAGCTCGCACCTTCTTTCAGCGATTCTTTCCGGAGACAGGGGGCTGCTTTCTTGATTCACCGCCGGCAAAAAATGAATGCGGACAACCCCTTCAACATTGGGCGGTTCGTAGGAAAAACAACCAAAAGCAGAATTTTTGGAGTTGGAGCCATAAAACTCATGAAGGTGAACACACTTGTCCACTATTGCTACCAAACTAGATGAATTCGTATCTGCGAAATTCAGCAAGTTGTTCCAAGCCTTTTCGCCTTCGACTCCCATTAGGTTCAAACGACGGCGCAAGTTCGTGCAACTGGAGATGGCAGCTGCAAACGACGTGTGGGCTACCGAAGAGTAGCGGCCTGCAAATCTTAGTTGAAGGGTGAAATAGTCCTCGAACATCGGCTTAATAACTTCATAGGGCTGCTACCAGGTGGTCGGCAATGAGCACCAAGCACACGCGATTGAAAACGTCTCAATGACTGCTCCTGGCCGATAGCCGCCATCCTACCTTCAAATTGACCAGGTGCAGCAGGACCCTCACTGGCCGGCGACAGGCTGAAAGCAGCCCCGGCACCCCCTCGGGCTGGGCTCAATGCGCCCCGAGTGTTGACTTCCACACAGAAGTGACCCACTAACCCCCGGTGGGTCAGGTTTGCATGGAAATCAACACCCCGAGTTCAAACTTCAGCGAGAAAAATTCAAAACTCGCGGAAAGCCGACAAAGGTAGACCGGCCAGCCCGCACGTGCAGACAGTGTGAGCGTCGGTTCTCAATTTGCATGCAGTGAGAAAATTTGGAAGATCAATGAGCACCTACAGGTGCTCAAGGGCGGTGATCCTAGCGCGGCCAAGACCTCCGCCCGTGCAGAGCCCACGCATGCGGTACTGTGCTGCAAGTTCATGGAGGACTACTTCAAGCTGCACAACAAGCCCAGCACGCAACGCGACTATTGGGCTAAAAGACGGTAAAGATGGGCCGCTGCAGTCGATTTGCAGCCGGTGATTTCCAAGTCCGACAGGCTCCTGGCGCTTGATGAATATGCTCTAGATGCCGATTTTGCTGAGAGTTTCAGCAAACGACACAACTTGTCGCACATCGCTTCATGATGGCGGCATGACCACCGAAACACCCTCCACCGGCCGCGACGACCCGCTGTACCTGCGCGCACGCCAGCTCGTACTCTTTCGTCGCGACCCCAGCATTGCCAGCTTGCAGCGCGCCCTGCGCATCGGGCACCAACACGCCACGCTTTTGCGCGACGCCATGCGCGGCGACATCCTGGACTGCGACGAGCAGGGCCAAAACTGGCGCATTGCCGAAGGCGCCCACAACGGGCCCGACTTGCTGCTGCAAGAAAAAATCGCCCAGGCCGCCCACTGGGTCCGCACCGCGCACAGCATGGTTGTGGCGGCAGGCGCAGGCATGGGCATCGATTCCGGCCTGCCCGACTACCGGGGCGACGAAGGTTTTTGGCGCGCCTATCCCGCGCTGGGCCGCAGCCGCCTGCGGTTTGAAAGCATCGCCTCGCCCCAGGCATTCCAGGAGCGCCCCGCAACCGCTTGGGGCTTCTATGGCCACCGGCTCAGTCTGTACCGAGCCACTACGCCGCACTCTGGCTTCGACCTGCTCCACGCCTGGGGGCTGCGCATGCAGCAAGGCTGCTTCGTGTTCACCAGCAATGTGGACGGACACTTTCAAAAGGCGGGCTTCCCGTCCGCCCGCGTGTACGAGTGCCACGGCTCCCTCCACCGGCTGCAATGCACGGTCAACTGCCAAGGCAGCATCTGGCCCACGGTGGACCTGTACCCTCAGGTGAACGACGCCGCGTGCGAATGGCTGGGCGATCTGCCCACATGCCCCCACTGCGGAGCGTGGGCGCGGCCCAATATCCAGATGTTCGACGACTGGCACTGGAACGAAAAGCGCAGCGCCCAGCAGCGCATGCTGCTCGACATGTGGCTGGACAGCGCTCATGCCCCTTTAGTCATCGAGATTGGCGCGGGCCGCGCCCTGCCCACGGTGCGCAACTTCACCCGGCGCATGCAGCAGCGCGGCAGCCGGCTGATCCGCATCAATTTGCATGAGGCAAACATCCACAACCCCGGCGACATTGAACTGGCGCTGGAGGCCAAGGAGGCTCTGGAAGGGATTGCGGCACAGCTGCTTCAACACGACTGAACATGCCCCAGCATTTTTCCGCAAGGCGTTCGGGCGCTGGCTCGGGCAGAACCGTCGCCAATTCAACCAACCGCCCCGCATCACGTTGCAGCGCAGTGACTACCGAGTCTGTGCTATTAAACAGCGCCTACGAATGAAAGGGGCAATTTCTGAAGGTCCTGCATACCCAGCGCAACCTGCTGTAGGTGACACGATTTACCATGCTCATGCCGGATGATTCCTGCAGCCCCCCTGATGTACCGGAGTCATTTCGCCGATGGTTAATTTTCTTTTTCTGGACTTCGATGGGGTACTGCACCCCCAGTATGATGGCGAGCCGACGCCCAAAGAGATCTGCTTTTGCCATCTACCCAGGTTTGAGGCGGTGATGCGCCGGCATTCCGGTGTGCAAATCGTCCTCAGTTCCACATGGCGCCAGCAATTTGGCCTGCCGCAACTGCGCGCCTTGTTTTCTGCAGACATTGCGCAACGCATTGTCTGAACTACGCCCACCTATCCGGTTGACAGGCCACCACGCTTGCACGTAAGGGAATGGGAAATACTCCAATGGCTGCAAGAACACCACGCTTCCGACAAACCATGGATTGCCTTAGACGATTCGCAGAGTGATTTTCGGAACTGCAAGCACCGGGTCGTCTTTTGCCACCCATGGGAGGGACTGAGCAAACACCGGGCTGCTGAACTTGACCAGACGCTACAGAACTCCATCCTTACGCCCAGCCGATCCTGATCCACTGGAAGCGACACACTTCGTCGCACCCGTGCCGGATGATGCAGCTATGCAAGGAGTCGCCATGCCTCAACTGATCCACACCATCGACCACATCGCCCGCATCCAGCGGCGCGGCGTGCTGATGCTCTCGTTCTACGACCGCGCCCTCAAGGAGCGACTGGAAGCAGCTCCGCCAGACGACCAGCTTAATGCCCAGCAGCAATGGCGGGATCACCGGCTGGAAGCCTGGGAAACCCTGCTCGTCCGCCAGCAGATTATCGACTGGCTGGACGCCAAAGACATCGTCTGGCAGCCCTGCGCGCCCTTCATGTTCGGCTGGGTGATGATGGGAGGCTAAATGGGCGACATTTACCTGGACGTGCCCTATGACAAGGACTTGCTGCTGTACCAGGCATTGGAAGCCTATCTTCAATACCCGGACGACCGCATGCGCTTCGACAATGTGAAGTTCTTCTACCAGCCGCTGGAGTTGGCGATGGAAAACGCCGAGCAGGATGAACCTGGCTTCATTGACGAGATATGAGAAAAATAAAAATGAGAAATCCCGAACGAATCCCCGCAATCCTTAATGCACTTCAGGAGGTGTGGAAGAAACACCCTGACTGGCGGCTTGGACAACTACTGATCAATGTCGCGAATCGCCCTGAGCCATGCCCTCGGCTTTTTAACTTAGAGGATGATTTACTCCTGCAACTTCTTCTAGAAATTTCGAAATTCGATGACAGCAAATCCAATTTTTGAAACATGGGCCAAGTCCTATTCAGGCTGCGACGGCGGAGACATTGGCAGCCCTGAGCGTCGTGCCATCTGGCTGTGCGGTATCGAGTGGGGCGGATCCCGCACTGCCGAAGATCTCCAGGCAGAAATACAGCGTGATGAATCCCACCCGCGCGAGGTCTACGACCATGCCTCGCACAACCTGGCCTACATCTTCAACCGTCAGGCCCTGAAAATACTTAGCGCCATTGATGGCATCAACGTATCTGGCTACCGCGACTTCTGCAGCCGTGCCAAGCCCTTCACTCAGGGCTCAAGCGGCTACTTCAAGCTGAACCTCTACCCTGTAGCCTTCAAGGATACCAGTCAGTCCCGCTGGCATGAGCATTACGCCGCCGTCACGGGTTTTTCCTCCAAGCAGAAGTACATCGATTGGTGCAAAATCCACCGTTTTGGGCAAATGCGAAAATGGGCGAGCACTGCTCGGCCCAAGCTTATTTTGTGCTTGGGCAAGCAATATCGCGCCGACTTCAAGCTGGCATTTCACGAGGAAAGTGCCACGTTTAACCACGAATTCATCGATGGCCGCGACCTGTGGTGGAGCCTCAATGCGGAAGGTACGCTTGTCGTAATCATCCCCTTCATGGTTAACAGCCATGGCCTGACTCGAAATGACAGCATTCAGGTATTCGGCGACCGGATTGCCCGGCTGATGGAACTGCATGGCTGCCGGTAAACAAAACAGCCTGCGCGTCACGGCCTTCCAACAATCCATGCACCCTAAAGCTCTGCGCCACGCCCGCCCGGTGCCGCAGCAGGATGCATTGGCGCTACAAACGCTGAACGAGCGCCACGTCCAGCAAACGCCGCTCGGCCAATGGGCTTTCGATGCGCCTGGCGGCTTTGCATGGCTGTCGGTGGCCGATGGCGTGGCATCCAGCCCCCACGCAGACTTGGCCAGCCGCAGTTTCTTGCAGGTGTTGCACTCCGCCCAAATCACAACCCCACTACAAGCCCGGCAACTGCCAGGGATGGTGCGTCAGGCGCGGCAGGATTGGCTGGCCCGGTACCTGAAACCCCGTACCCGTGGCGCGGCCTGCACGCTGGCAAGCCTGTTGTATGTCGATGGACAAGTGTGCGCCGTCAACAGCGGCGATGCACGCATCTGGCGCCTGCGCCCGCAAGCCGATGGCAGTGTGCAGTGGCTGCAACTGAGCCGCGACCACACGGCCTGGCAGCAGATGCTGGACGAAGGCGAGGCCGACGCCGGGCAGGCGGATACTTACGCTTCCATCTACCAGGGTCTGCTGCACTGCCTGGTGCTGGATGGAGATGACGACGCAGGCGAAGACGGCACCGCGCCGGACGACTGGCTGCACATCTGGCACGGGCAAACGCTCCCCGGCGATGCCTACCTGTTGGCCACCGATGGATTGCACGGCTCTCTGGACGATGTGCAGATGCAGGCCATCTGGCAGGCTGCGCCATCGCCGCACGACGGTCTGCGCGCATTGCACGGTGCATTCCGGCGGGCGGGAGCACAGGATGATGTTTCAGTGGTCTTGCTACATGCTAGCAAGTACTGATAAAAGCTCAGAATTGAAAGCTATCAGCGCCAGACAACAAACTGCTGAAGGCCAAAATCAACCACAAAACCATAAGCGACACAATTCGTCGCACCGCCAAGGATGGTGCCATCCATAGCACCAAAACAATCCAGCCCCATGCCCCCAGAACTTGAAGCCCTGCTGTATTGCCGCTTGGACACCTCGACCAAGGTGCAACTGTGGAACGCCTTCACCGGCCAGCCCGTGTCAAACTAACGCCATGCCCCAGCGCCCTGACACCTACGAAACCGTGCTGCTCGCCGTGGAGTTGCTGCGCCGCATTCCACGTAGCCACAAGATCACCGCCGCCGAGTTGCACCGTCAGCTCAAGGATGCTGGCTTGGAGCGCACCGAGCGCACCATCCAGCGCCAGTTGGAAATGCTCTCACGCCACTTCGAGATCGATCGAGACGACCGTAGCAAGCCCTACGGCTACAGATGGCGCGAGCGCGCCCAGCACCTCGCCGTGCCTCATCTCACACCGCAGGAATCGCTGTTGCTGCAACTGGCCGAGGAGCACCTCAAGTACCTATTACCCGCGCGGTTGATGCAATCGATGAACAGTTTCTTTACCCAGGCTCGGCGCAACCTGGGCGGCAACTCCAATGCTCGGCTAGAGCGCGAATGGCCGCGCAAAGTGCGCGTGGTCGCTACTGGCCAGCCCCTTTTGCCCCCCACTTATGCCCCCGGCGTGCTGGAAGAAGTGAGCGACGCGCTGTATGCCAACCAATGGCTTGATCTGGACTACAAAAATGCCTCGGGTAAGCACCAATCCATCAAGGTCATGCCTTTGGGCTTGGCCCAGCAGGGCTCGCGTCTTTACTTAGTGTGCCGGTATGAAGGTTTTGACAATGAACGCAGTTTGGCATTGCACCGCATCCGGAAGGCGCAGAAGTCCACCCTGACTTTCGAGCGGCCGGCGGAATTCGATTTGCAGCGATATGACAACGACGGACGTTTTGGATTCGGCGAAGGAAAAAAAATTCGCCTCAAGTTCTGCATTCGGCACGAGGCGGGATTTCATCTTATGGAGACGCCGCTCTCAAAGGATCAGCAGGTGCGGAAACTAGAAGAGGGATGGCTGGAAATTACCGCTACTGTCGTGGATAGTCTTATGCTGGAGCAGTGGATAAAGGGCTTTGGTGACAAGGTCAAAGAAATTCACAAGGAATTTTTGAACTGAGCTGACATAGATTTTCGAGTGCGCATCGGCTGCTTGCAAAAAAAAGATCTCATCACCGCTCCCGCCTAGCGGCGTGCATGCTGACAAGATCTGAACTATCGCTTTTATCTCGGAAAAATTCTGACTGCGCAGCTCACAACCCCTTGCCAGGTCTGAGCGTCCACACCTCGAACTGAGCAAATGCCGCCCTCATCACAGATGGCTTTGGCTCCATAGCCTGATGCCCATGACGGCAAGAGATCGCGTCCGATCAGCAAAAGCGCAGAGGTTTGCGTAGGCTGATCTAGGCCAAACATACCTGACACGCCACGTTCGGAATTTCTCAGCTCAACTCCAACGACCCACATCCAACTTGGTGGCTGCTGATGCTTTGCGCCGGCCCGCTCCAATCGCAAAAGCATACTGCCACCAGCTTGAATCAACTGAGACGTATCCTGCAACAGCGCCCGATTCAGTCCATTCTCCATGTGGACATCAAATCCTGGCAGGAGCGCAGCTAAAGCTGCCTCAACTTGCGCGCCATCACACCTTCCGTATAGCATTTTGTGCAATCGCTTCAGCGGCACGGGCCGCTGCGCAAGGACAGAGGCGCAACAACGCACGCACCACATAGCCCCTTCAGGATCAAGCGTCATCCCATCGGGGTCTGCACCTGCTTCGAGGCTAAGCCGGGTCCAATTCTTGCCACCATCTAGCGACTGGACTTGGTAGCTCCACATGGTGTCAAAACGAAGGCCATGGACGAAATGGTGCTGTACGCCAGTGCGGATAGCTCCACCGGGCTTTTCATTGGGCATGATTAGCGGCCCTCAGGCGCTGGGGACTTGAAGGACCATTGCCTTGTTCGACTCCCTCGTTCAAGGGATAGAACTCCTGCACGATCTCCGTCGCCTCCTGCTCCAACTCCTCAAACAGTCCCAATGCATAGCCACTTCTGGCTGCATGTTCCAACGCCTCCTGGTCGTGCCCAGTCTTTCGGTCATGCTCCGCTACATCAACGGCTTGGGCGATGGCAGCGTCCATTGCCATTCCATCGCGTAAACCAAGATCCACGTAGTAGATGGGAGTCCTGTGGGACATGTTGGTGGACTTGGCCCGCAGACGGATCTCCAGCGGCAGAAAACTCAGCAAACCGCCACTGACCGCTTGCAGATACTGCATCCGAGTCAGCAACGTGCGCATCGAGTTAATTCCTGTGGTCCGCAGCACAAAGGTGCTGAGCGCATCTGCCTGGCATTCGGGATGATCAATGCGAACATGGAAACGGCCGAAGGGCTTACAGCCACCATCGATGGCCAAGGCGCAAAGATCTGGCCCTTTGCACTGCATGGCCTCAATGCCTTTAGCAGTCATGCGTTTGCACGATTGACCATCTCCTACACAGATAGGTCTGGCTGTTGTTCGGTTAAACAAGGTGTAGTTGGCTCGTAGGTTCAACGCCGGGTCATTGAACAAGAGTCGCACTGGAATGCTGCGCAGCTTGATTTTTACTGGCGCGTTCATTGCCTGGACCTCCTGCATATTTGCACCTTGAACACTGGTGCCAGCTACGGCATTGCCCGAGGACTTGTTGGCCCCAGATGCTCTCTTTGCCAACTTGGATCGCAGCGTGGTTGGCGCTGGGTCAGAGAACTCTGGCGGAAGATGTGCAAGCTCTTGGACTGCCACGCCTGTAGACATCAATTGCCGGTCCTCCAGCTCTTTGCGCAGAATGCCATCCATAGGGTGGAGCATCCAGCCATTGCGGTTTTGCACCTGAGTGGTGATCGTGAACTCGTCATCCTTTTGCGGAAGACGCTTGCCATTGCGCTCCACGATGCGGCCAATTGAAATCCGGCCCACCACAGGCGGTGTCATCATCAGACCTTTGATCATTTGTCTCTCCATTGATAAATGCAAAAGACCCGTCTGCCTTGTCTGGCGGACGGGTCCTATGCGTTGGTTGATAAATTGCTGGCTTGGTCGTGTGAACTGTTCAGTTCTCTGCATGAAGCAGAAACCTCCGGGATCCCAGCTTGGTGCCCATGTATGCCTTGGCTATCTCGGGGTGCTCTTGCTGCAGTTGCACAGCGTTGAAAACCTTGTTGTCCTTGCTACGCTTCCAGCTGACTGACCCACCAGCGAATCTGGCAAAGCTGGCAGAGCCCATTCGTTGCTGGATCTGGTGCTTGAGCAAGGCCTCCTGAGACTCCCAATCGCTCATGAGTTGGCGAACCTGCTGGAGTTGAGCAAAAGCGCCAGATGCCGCCTCATCCTCCGACAGGTCAATGTCCTCGCCGGTGTCTTGTGGATACAAGCATCGCAATGCGTGTTGATTTCCATGCAAACC
>NZ_APCR01000341.1:0-15019 GCF_000410635.1 Comamonas sp. B-9 | reverse complement strand
CAATTTCTTGGCTGGCCAGAGCAGCGCACAAACCCAATTTGGCTAAATAAAGATTGGATTGCATATGACCAAAATCTACATTGCCGGCCCAATGACTGGCCTGCCTGAGTTCAACTACCCCGCATTCAATGCCGCAGCCGCTGAGCTGCGAGCCCTGGGGCATGAAGTTTTCAACCCGGCCGAGAATCGCGTGCCAGCCTGCGGAAGCTGGGCAGGGTACATGCGCCAAGCACTGGCCCAGCTGCTGCAATGCGAGGCCATCTACCTGCTGCCCGGATGGATCCGCAGCAAAGGCGCAAGACTGGAAAGCCGTGTCGCTACCGATTTGGGACTGGTGCGCATGTTTAGCCCAGCGGAGGCAGAGCGCATGGCACGGCTGGCTGCAGCAATTGCCGAAGCCCAGGCACAGGGATCACGCGTGGCAGTGGTGGAGGGATCGCCCGTTTTCTTCTCCTGCGAAGGTGACCACGAGGCACGTTGCAAAAGTTCAAACACCCAGCAGTGCGACGAATGCGAGGGTTTCGGTACTGTGAACGACAGCCAGGATGATTGCCCCAGTTGCGGTGGTGATGGCTGGATCTACACCTCTGATGCGGGAGACGCGCCATGACTGTGCCCAACCACAGCCGCGCCATGAAGAGCGGCCTATACCGCAAGGCGGCGCCAATGATGGCGCTGATGGTGCGCAAGAACATGGAGGCCGAATACACCAGCGTGGGGCTGCACTGCGTTCAGGCCGATCACCAGTCAAACCAGACCGAGCTGCTCGCCCGCCTGGCCTACCTGCTTGGAATGGGCGCCGAGATTGCGCGAGCCATTCCGGTGGCCGGCGACAACCGGCCAGGCCTGCACCAGGCGCTGGCCACCGTGGTGGACATGGCGGTGGACGGGCACCGCTGGGATTCCAGCTGGGGCGCCCAGCTGTCTCTGGCCGCCGATATCAGCATTGATCTGTTCTGCAGCTACCGCGACCTGGCCCGAAGGTTTGAGCCTGGCGCACGCCTGCTGTCGCGGCATGTGCTGGCGGGCACGGGGAGGGCCGATGTGATCAGACCGGTGGAATTCCCGATCGGGAATGAAATGGCCTAAGTGGTGTGTCTGGGTGCTGAATATTCCCGATCGGGAATTCCAACCGAATCAACGAAGCGTAATTAGGGAGAAATGGCCGTGGGCATTCACCGCATGAACAAAGAAGAAGTACTGGCAGAAATGGACGTGGCCGAAATGACGCTGCGCAACCTGATCGAGAACCACGGTTTCCCGCACCCGCGCAAGGCGGGGCCTCAAAAGCTGTTTTGGCTGGTCAGCGAAATTGTGACCTGGTTGGAGAGCTGTCCCAAGGCTTGGACCAACGTCGTCTGAAAGGCCTGTAGAAGTGGGTGGCAGTTCAACCACTCATCATAATTAAGCGTACTATGTGCGTTCGGAACCACTCTAGCGGTTTCGCCAAGGTAGCTCCTAGATATTAGGGATTTATGATGAGTAAGATATTTGAAGCTGTAGGCGAATGTATTTATTGTGGAAGTACTGATAATCTAACTGATGAGCATGTAGTTCCGTATGGAATAAATGGTGACATGCTGCTGCCTAAATCAAGCTGTTTAGCCTGCAATAAGATTACCTCAAAATTTGAGCAAATAATTTTGAAAGGAATTATGCAGGATGCCAGGAATGTTGGTGGATTAAAAACAAGAAATAAAAAAAGTAGATCGAAAACAGTTAATTTTAAAATTATAAAAAAAGATGAAAGTGTTGAAGAGTTAGTTTTGCCTATTAACGATGCCGTAGCATTTTTGCATGTTCCTGTTTATACTGATGCGAATTACCCTTACGGGGGCGTACCAGGCAAGGGGGCGCAGATCAATGGCTTAGAGATTGTGAAATTCGGTAGAGACTTAGAACCCTTTTTGGTAAGCCGGGATGCTATAGGGTTTGCGGGGCATGTAAGGATTGATGCGAATGCGTTCGGTAAGATGTTAGCGAAAATTGCGTATTCTTTTTACATTGGCGAAAAAGGAGTATTCTCTAGGAGTGAAAGCCCGGCGCTTGCGTTAATTAAGGGTGAGGTGACTGAAACAAGCAATTGGGTAGGGAGTTCCTTTGTTCCGATATCCAATGAAAAGCCAATTGGACTTCACAGAATTGCAATACAGACAGTCAATTTAAAGAATGGTTCGCAGGTGGATTTAGTATTGATTCAATTGTTCGCCATGGCTAAAACTTGCACCTATGAGGTTGTCGTTAAGGCAGCGGATTGGAAGAGCTTCTCGAAAAGAGAGGGGATGGAACCGATAGAGCATAATCTGCCCACTCCTGCATAATCACCGCCCTTTTTTCAAGCATATCGCCGCGTCTATACGCGGCTTCTGTTTTTGTGTCGATGGAGTGTGCAAGGCAAAGCTCGATGGCATCCCGGTGGTGCTGGGTGCATTCGCCCGCCCAGTCGCGGAAGGTAGAGCGGAAACCATGCGGCACCGCTTCGGGATGGTGCCGGCGCATCACTGCGGTCAGTGCCATATCAGAGAGCATGCCCCCTCGATTGGACGCAAACACCAAATCATCTGGCGCGCCTGGCTTCCGCAGCTGCAGCAGCGCGACCGCCTGGCGAGGTAGTGGCACACGGTGGGGCCGATCCATCTTCATGCGCGCAGCTGGCAGCTGCCATGTGCCAGCAGTTAGGTCTAGCTCGCCCCACCGCATGCCGCGCAGTTCGCTGGATCGGGTGGCCGTCAAAATGAGCATTTGCAGTGCGCGTGCGCTTTCCCCTTTCACACCGCAGATGCGCTGATACACGGCAGGAAGCTCGGCGAATGGAACAGCTGGGTGATGTTGAACGGGGGCAATCTTCTTTGGGTCGGCCAGGATGTGTTCCAGCTGCCCCCGCCACCGTGCAGGATTGGATCCGGAACGGTGGCCATGTGCGGTCGACCAATCCATGATCTGCTCGATACGGCCCCGCACGCGACTGGCCGTCTCTGTTTTCGTGTGCCAGATTGGGGCTAGAACTTTCAGCACATGGGATTGGTCGATATCGGCCACGTTGAGCTGCCCGCAAATTGGAAAAGCGTACTTCTCAAGGGTGTTGCGCCACTGCTGCCCGTGCTTGATATTTTTCCAGGTGGCTTCATGCTCAGTAATGAAAAGATCGGCAGCTTGAGCGAATGGCATCTGTCGGGCAACGGCAAGCCGCGCGGATTCGCGCACCTCTGCGCGTGCCTGCAATGGATCGCTGCCGCCAATGCGCAGGTTCAGCGCAGCGCGCGCAGCTTCGCGGGCTGCAGCAAGACCCACAGCGGGATAGCTCCCCAGGCCCATGCGACGGCGTGAGCCCTGGTGCGTGTACCGATAGACCCATACGCGCGACCCGCCAATGATCTGCAGGTATAGACCCATCACACCGCCAACGGCGTGGGCACCTTCCTCTCGCAAGCGAGACACTTCCAGGGCAGTCTTTTCTAAAATTCTTTTCGGCATGAGGTAAATCTATAGGCCAACATCTAGGCCATAAAAATTTAGATTGAGCGGTTGCAGGCTTTGTGCGAACACTGGATATAACAACAGTAAACACAGCGTAACACGTTGCCGAATATAGAGCAAGAGGCCGAAAATGGGCAAGAAAAAAGCACCCTCGGTGGGGTGCTTTTGCTGTTCTGGCGGAAGCTCAGGGATTCGAACCCTGGAACCCTTTCGGGTTGCCGGTTTTCAAGACCGGTGCAATCGACCACTCTGCCAAACTTCCTGCTGGCTGCTGGGCGGAGTGGTCGCCTCGCAGCATCAGGGATTGTATGCGAATTCCGGCCCGCTGCCTCAGTGGCGGGCGGGTTCGGGATCGTCCTTGAGGCGGCTATGGGCCAACGCGCCGGCCGCTTCCAGGATCGGGTAGGCAACCGAGCACAGCAGCGAATTGATGCGCTTCAAGTCGCTGATCAGGTCGATGTGCAGCGAGCTGGTCTCGATGCTGGGGACGGTGTTGTGCGACAGGCGCTCCAGGTGCGAGGCGGAATAGGCGAGTTCCAGGTCGCGGAAGCGCGCTTTTTCTTCGAGCAGCTTTTGCGCATCGCGCACATTGCCCGAGAGGAACACGCTCATCGCCAGGCGCAGGTTGTCCAGCAGGTGGGCATGCAGCTCGTTGATTTCTTCCATGCCCTGCTTGCTGAACTGGCGGCGCTTCTTGATCTTCTTGTTCTCGACGTCGGTGAGCACGCGCTCGATGATGTCGCCGATCTGCTCCATGTTGATCGTGAAGTTGATCACTTCGGTCCAGCGCTGGCTCTCGCGCTCGTCCAGTTCGGCGCGCGAGATCTTGGTCATGTAGTACTTGATGGCCGAGTACAGCTCATCGACCGTGTCATCGAGCTTGCGCAGGTCTTGCGACAGCTGCTGGTTGTCGGTCTGCACGACGTTATGCAGGCCAATCAGCATGGATTCGACCACATCGGCCTGGTGCAGCGCTTCACGCGCGGCGCAGGAGATGGCCAGCGACGGGGTGGACAGGGCTGAGGCGTCAAGGTGGCGCGGGCGCTGGGGGCCCTTGTTGGCTTCCTCCTTGGGCAGCAGTTTGCGCATCCAGTCGCCGATCACGCCGGTGAACCAGATAAAGCCCAGCGTGTTGAGGATGTTGAAGGCCAGGTGGAACAGCACCGCCGAGCGGCCTGCATCGTTGATGTAGGGCATCGCATAGGTGACCCACAAGCCGACAAACGGCGAGACGATGGCCACGCCCATGATCTTGAAGATCAGGTTGCCGATGGTGACCTGGCGCACTTCGATGCTGGATTTGGCCGTTTGCAGCACGGCCAGCACACCGCTGCCCAGGTTGGCGCCCAGCACCAGGCCCAGGGCCATGTCGCCGGTGATGGCGCCCGACGCGGCCATGGCGGCGATCAGCAGCACGATGGCCAGGCTCGAGTAGGCGATGACGGCCAGGATCGCGCCCAGCAGCAGCTCCATGAAGAAGTCGCTCTTGACGCTGACCAGCAGGGTGCGCACGGCCTCGGATGCGAGCAGGGGCTCGGTGGCCTCGACGATCAGGCGCAGCGCCAGCAGCATCAGGCCCAGGCCGATAAAGACGCGGCCTACGCGTCCGGGCGTGGAATCCTGCTTGGAGATGAACAGCACGACGCCCGAGAAAATCAGCAGCGGCGAGAGCCAGGAGAGGTCGGTGGAGAACAGCACCGCCATCAAGGCGGTGCCCACGTCGGCGCCGCGCATGACCGACAAGGCGGCGGTGAGCGGTATCAGGCCCTGGCCGACGAAGGACGCGGTCATCAGGGAGGTGGCACTGCTGGACTGGACGAGGGCCGTGACCCCGATGCCCGAGAGCATCGCGGTAAAGCGGTTGCTCATACTGCGCGCCAGTAGGTTGCGGAGGTTGGCGCCAAAGACGCGCAGCACCCCTGTGCGCACCATATGAGAGCCCCACACCAGCAGCGCAATGGCGGCAAGAAGATTGAGCAAGTGTTTCATAAGGCGAACCGGACACTATACCCCTGATAAGCGCGCCGCGCTGTAGGGCGAATGCCAATGTGTCTCTTTTTATGCAGGCCAGGCGGCGATGGGCGCCTGGCAGCGGCTGTTGTGGAGGCGGGTAGGCCACCGATAAAAAACACCGCCGTCGCATGGCGAGGGCGGTGCCTGGGTATTGGCTATAAACGCGGCGGAAAGCCTGATCAGCTTTTTTCGCCCCGGCGCATGCGCAGCAGCTCGTCCAGAATCAGCAAGAAGGCGCCCAGGCAAATGGCCGAATCGGCCAGGTTGAAGGCCGGGAAATGGCTGCCCATCCAGTGGAAGTCGAGCATGTCAACCACATAGCCGTGGCGCATGCGGTCGACCACATTGCCGATGGCGCCGCCCATGATGCAGCTGAGTGCCAGGCAAAACAGGGACTTGTGACTGTGGCGGTAGAGCTGCCAGACGATGACGGCCGTCACCACCACCCCAATGCCGGTGAACAGCCAGCGCTGCCAGCCGCCGGCGCTGGCCAGGAACGAGAACGCCGCGCCGGGGTTGTGCGCCCGCACGATGTTGAAAAAGCCGGTGATCGTGGTGTAGTCACCCAGCTGGTAGTGGGCCAGGATCCATTCCTTGCTCCACTGGTCCAGCCAGAAAATCACCGCAGCAATCACCAGCCACAGCACAAACCGGCCTTTGCCGGCGCTGCCCACAGCAGGGGTGGCGGCGGCGTTCATCAGGCCATCAGGCGGGTTTCACCCGCGCCATGGAGGTTGCTGTCGCAGCGGCCGCACAGGGTGGGGTGGGCCGGGTTCTGGCCCACATCGTCGCGGTAGTGCCAGCAGCGCTCGCACTTGGCCTTGTCCGATGGGTTGACGGCCACGCTCAGCGCATCACCGGCAGCCACCGTGGCGGCCGAGGTGATCAGCACGAACTTCAGGTCGTCGGCCAGGGTCTGCAGCAGCGCCAGGTCCTCGGGCTGGGCGCTGATGGCTACCTCGGCCTGCAGCGACGCGCCCACCTTGCCATCGGCACGCAGGGTCTCGATGTCCTTGTTGACCACATCGCGGATCTCGCGGATGCGCGCCCACTTGGCCAGCAGCGCCTCGTCGCCGGCGGGCAGGTCGCAGAATTTCTCCAGGAAGATGGTTTCGCTGTTGCCGACGATCTTCCAGGCCTCTTCGGCGGTGAAGGACAGGAAGGGCGCCATCCAGCGCAGCATCGCCTGGGTGATCTGGTGCAGCGCGGTCTGGGCCGAGCGGCGTGCCAGGCTGCCTTCGGCGCTGGTGTAGAGGCGGTCCTTGAGGACGTCCAGGTAGAAGCCGCCCAGGTCCTCGGAGCAGAACAGCTGCAGTTTGGCCACCACGGGGTGGAACTCATAGACCTTGTAGTGCGCCAGCAGCTCGGCCTGGAACTGCGCCGAGCGGGCCAGGGCCCAGCGGTCGATCTCGAGCATGTCCTCGTAGGCGACCGCATCTTTGGCGGCGTCGAAGTCGCTGATGTTGGCCATCAGGAAGCGCAAGGTATTGCGGATGCGGCGGTAGGCATCGACCACGCGGGCGAGGATCTTGTCGTCGATACCCAGGTCGCCCGAGTAGTCGGTCGAGGCCACCCACAGGCGGATGATCTCGGCGCCCATCTTGTTGCTCACATCCTGCGGCGCGACGGTGTTGCCCACCGACTTGGACATCTTCTTGCCCTGGCCGTCGACGGTGAAACCGTGGGTCAGCAGGCCCTTGTAGGGCGCGCGGCCAAAGATGGCCGAGGCCAGCAGCAAGGAGCTGTGGAACCAGCCACGGTGCTGGTCATGGCCTTCCAGGTACAGGTCGGCCTCGGGGCCGCTGTCATGGTGGTGCTCGGCGTGGGTGCCGCGCAGCACATGCCAGAAGGTCGAGCCCGAGTCGAACCAGACTTCCAGGATGTCGGTGCTCTTGGTGTAGAGCTTGGCCTCGTCGGCGCCCAGGATCTCTTCACCGGTCACACGGCTCCAGGCCTCGATGCCGCCTTCTGCGACGATGCCCACGGCCTGGTCCAGGATCTCCATCGTGCGCGGGTGCAGCGCGCCCGTGTCCACATGCAGGAAGAAGGGGATGGGCACGCCCCAGCTGCGCTGGCGCGAGATGCACCAGTCGGGCCGGCCGGCGATCATCGCGCGCAGGCGCTCCTGGCCGTTTTCCGGGTAGAAGCTGGTGTGCTCGATGGCGTCCAGCGCGATCTGGCGCAAGGTCTGTGCGGGCTTCTGGGCCGGGTCGGTGAACACGCCTTCGCCTTCATCCATGCGGATGAACCACTGGGCGGCGGCGCGGTAGATCACCGGCGTCTTGTGGCGCCAGCAATGCGGGTAGCTGTGGGTGATGGTCTTGGTGTCCATCAGGCGGCCGGCAACCTTGAGCGCGTCCAGGATGACGGGCACGGCCTTCCAGATGTGCTGGCCACCAAACAGCGGCAGCTCGGGCTCATAGACACCATTGCCCTGCACCGGGTTGAGGATGTCCTTGTAGTCCATGCCGTTGTTCACGCAGGAGTTGAAGTCATCCAGACCGTAGGCAGGCGCCGAGTGCACGATACCGGTACCGTCGTCGGCCGTGGCGTAATCGGCCAGGTAGACGGGCGAGATGCGGTCATAGCCCTTGTCCACATGGGCCAGCGGGTGCTTGAAGGGCATGTGGTCCAGCACCTTGCCGGGGGCCGATGCGATCACCTTGCCTTCGATGCCCCAACGCTCCATGCACTTGTCCACCAGCGCGCTGGCCAGCACCAGCATGCCGCGCTCGGTATCGACCAGGCTGTATTCCAGCTCGGGGTTGACGTTCAAGGCCTGGTTGGCCGGGATGGTCCAGGCGGTGGTCGTCCAGATGACGATGAAGGCTTCCTTGTCGAGCTTGGCCAGGCCAAAGGCAGCTGCCAGCTTGGCCGGGTCGGCCGCCGGGAACATCACATCCAGCGTCTGGCTTTGCTTGTCGGCGTATTCGATCTCGAACTCGGCCAGCGACGAGGCGCAGTCAAAGCACCAGTAGACGGGCTTGAGGCCCCGGTAGACAAAACCCCGCTCCATGACCTTCTTGAGCGCGCGCAGCTCGCCCGCCTCATTGGCATAGTTCATGGTCTTGTAGGGGTGGTCCCAGTCGCCCAGCACGCCCAGGCGCTTGAAGTCCGCCATCTGCTGGCCGATCTGCTCGGTCGCAAACGCGCGGCTCTTGGCCTGCATCTCGTCGCGGGGCAGGTTGCGGCCGTGGAGCTTTTCGATCGCGTTCTCGATCGGCAGGCCGTGGCAGTCCCAGCCTGGCGCGTACAGCGCGTCATAGCCTTCCAGTTGGCGGCTCTTGACGATCATGTCCTTGAGGATCTTGTTGACGGCGTGGCCGATGTGGATCTTGCCGTTGGCGTAGGGTGGGCCGTCGTGCAGGATGAACTTGGGTGCGCCGCTGCGGGCATCACGCAGGCGCTTGTAGATGCCTTGGTCCTCCCAGTCCTTGACCCAGCCCGGCTCGCGCTTGGGCAGATCGCCGCGCATCGGAAACGGGGTGTCGGGCATGTTCAAGGTGGCGCGGTACGCAGAGGCCTTTTCTGCGGGGGACGATTTGTCGGACATAAATACCTTCAAAGCAAAACATGGTCCTGATCCGGGCGGGGTGATCATGCCGGTCAGTGGAAAAATGTATAGCGCAGAAGCGTTGTCTGACGTGCACGTGGTGCAGGCGAGTGCGGACTTCTGCGCGGCACGGCGCAGTCAAGTCAGCGTCAAATTCGGTCGCGCGTGGTCTGGCGACGGGTTTCGGCGTGGCTCGCCGTATGGAAGAAGGCACGGGCATCCGCGCAGTCCTTGGCAATCCCTGTGGTCAGGGCGTCCAGACTGTCGTATTTGAGCTCGTCGTGCAGTTTGTGTAGAAGTTCCACTCGGATGATTTTACCGTATGCCCCGTCTCCACCCAGTTCCGCGGGCCATTGCAGGCAATGGGTCTCCAGCAGCACGCGGCCGCCGTTGACGTCATTCGGGTCCAGCGAGGGGCGCACGCCCAGGTTGGCCACGCCCGGCAGCGGCTGGGCCGACAGGCCATGCACCAGCACGACAAAGATGCCGCTGGCAGCCGGTTTCCAATGGTCAAAGCGCAGGTTCAAGGTGCGAAAGCCATCAGCCGCGCCCGCGCGGCTTTCGGCCAGCTGGCGGCCCAGCTTGCGGCCATGCACCACATGGCCCGATATCGCATAGGGGTAGCCCAGCAGCTTGGCCGCTGCCGGCATATCGCCCTGGCCCAGCGCCTGGCGCACCGCCGTGCTGGACACGCGCAGGCCATCGGACTCGTAGCTGTTCATGCGCGCCACATCAAAGCCCTGCTTGCGGCCGGCCTCGACCAGCATCGCGTAATCGCCCGCGCGCTGGTGGCCAAAGCGGAAATCATCGCCCACCAGCAGGTAGCCGGTGCCCAGCCCCTTGAGCAGCACATCGTCGATAAAGGCCTGTGGGGCTTGCGCAGCCAGGCGTGCGTTGAAGGGCAGCACAATCGTCTGGTCGATGCCGCATTGGGCGAGCTGGTCGAGCTTGTCGCGCAAGGTGGAGATGCGGGCAGGCGCCAGGTCGGGCTTGTTCAGCACCTGGGCAAAGTAGTCGCGCGGATGGGGCTCGAAGGTGAGCGCGCAGCTGGCCAGACCCCGGCGCTGCGCCTCGCTGCGCAGCAGCGCCAGCATGGCCTGGTGGCCCCGGTGCACCCCGTCAAAATTGCCAATGGTCAGGGCGCAGTGCCGGGTGACCTCGGGGTGGTCAAGTCCTCTGAAGATTTTCATCTTTGCTTTGTTTTTTGTAGCGGCTTGCGCTTTCGAGCCGAGCGCTGGTGTGCAATTTCACAATAAAAGTGTATATTGGCCATTATGACTTGGTGCCCGGGTCTGCGTGCAGCATGTGCGTGGGTCGCGGCATTTTTCGTGGCCAGGCGCTGCGCGGGTCAACGGTATTTCGGTTCAATTCCCAATGCGCAGGAGGCCCATTGTGAAGGTGTTGAAGTTATCGGCAAGTGGCGTTCCGCAATCCTGGATCACGTTGCAGGAGGCGGTGACGCACTACGCAGCAGGTGATGTGCGCTGGGAGGCGGGCTCGAGCGTCGCCTGTTTCCGCGGCGGGCATAACGCCATCACCGGCCTGCAGTCACGCATCGAGGTGGCCAGCATCATCGGCACCCGTGGCAAGCCCGGCATCGACCCCTTTGCGATGCGCATGACCCTCACCAACAGCAAGCTGTTTGGCCGTGACCGCCATATCTGCGCCTACTGCGGCGAGCATTTTGACGAAGAGCACCTGACCCGCGAGCATGTCATTCCGGTGTCCCAAAAGGGGCCCGATACCTGGATGAATGTGGTGACGGCCTGCGCCTCCTGCAACCACCACAAGGCAGGCCGCACGCCCGAGCAGGCGCATATGCCGCTGCTCTATGCGCCCTACACCCCCAGCCTCTGGGAAGACTTTATCCTGCGCAACCGCCGCATCCTGACTGACCAGATGGAGTTCTTGATGGCCCATGTGCCCAAGAGCTCGCGCTTGACGGCTTGAGCGCTGCCGTCGCCATCCCCAGCAAAAAGGCCTTGTCGCAAGACAAGGCCTTTTCCGTTGGCGGGGTCTCAGAGCGGTGGGCTATCAGGCCTCCTTGGGCTTGTAGGCGGTGACCACAAAACCATCGACGGCCTGGCCCGCTTCCATGCGCAGCTCCACATCGCGCGTGTCGACACGGTCAAAGCCGGCAGCCTTGGCCAGGCGCACGGTGCTGCTCAAGGTGTGGGTGTAGCGGCCAAAGGGCTGCAGCTGGCTGTCCGGGCCGGTGACATCACCGTGCTCGCAGGAGAAGATCAGCACGCCGCCGGGGGTCAGCACGCGGTAGGCATCGGCCAGGGTTTGCTGCAGGTCGCCGACATAGATCAGCACATCCAGCGCGGTGATGGCCTCGAAGGTGTTGGCCGGGGTAGCGGCCAGCGCTTCGAGCAGGTTGACCTGGTGGAACTTGTAGTAGACCTTGTGCTTGGCCGCTTGCTCGAGCATCTTGGCCGACATGTCCACACCCATGATGTAACCATCGATGGCGCCCAGCGTCGCACCCAGCAGGCCGGTGCCGCAGCCCAGGTCCAGCAGGTTGAAGCGGCGGTTGGGGTAGATCTGCAGCAGCTGGTCGGCCACCTGCTTGGGCAGTTGGTAGGCCAGATGGCGCACCATATGCATGTCATAGACCGAAGCCATTTCGTCGAACATGTGGGTGGTCAGCTCGACCGGCACATGCGCGGGCACCTGGCCCTGGGCCAGCTGGTGGTAGTACTGGTAGACCTTGTCATCGGGCTGCAGTGCCAGCAGTGCCGTGGTATCGGGCAGGGCCTCTTGCATGGTGCCGCGCGCTTGCAGCATCTGCACCCGGCCGATACGGGCCAGATGGTCTTTCGGATCTTCGTCGATCAGCGGACCAAACACGGCCAGTGCTTCGTCGTACTGGCGCACGGTGCCCAGGTCGACCGCCAGATAGCGGCGCAGAATGCGGTCCTCGGGGGTCAGCTCCAGCACGCGGCGCAGGTGGCGGATGGCCATCTCGGTATTGCCAACGCGGTGGGCGATATCAACGACGCCGGCAATCACGCGGGCATTGTTGGGCTCCAGCGCAATCACTTTCTCGGCGGCAGCCATGGCATCGTGCTCGCGGTTATGGCGTGCATACAGCAGGGCTTGCTCCAGAATGCCGGGCGCCCAGTCCGGGGCCAGGGTTTCGCAGCGCTGCATCGCATCGATGGCGCCACGCAGGTTGCCCGACTTCTCGGCCATCAGGCCGGCCAGCATAAACAGGCGCGCATCGCGTGGCGAGCGCTGGCGTGCATCGTTGAGGGTTTGGGCTGCACCCGTGAGGTTGCCCACAGCAATCTGGTGGCGGGCGGTTTCGAGGAATTTGCGAATCGGATCGACAGGTGCTTTTGCGCTCATGGAGTAACTGCGGGCGAGCCCGTAAACGTGGCTGTGAATTCAGTAAAGCCTTTGATTATCCGCCATTTGAGGCCGCGGCGTGTTTCGGGACGTTCGCCGCCCTGCGATAATGCCGCCTCCATGAAAAACATCGTCATCCTGATCTCTGGCAGCGGCTCCAATATGGCGGCCATCGTGCGAACCGCGCAGCAAGAGCGCTGGCAGGAGACCCTGGGGGCGAGGGTGGCGGCCGTGGTGAGCAACAAGGCCCAGGCCGGCGGACTGCAGTTTGCCCAGCAGCAGGGCATTGCCACCGCCGTGGTGGACCACAAGGCCTACGACAGCCGCGAGAGCTTTGACGCAGCGCTGATGCAGTGCATCGATGCCCATGCCCCGTCCCTGGTGGTACTGGCCGGTTTCATGCGCATTCTGACCCCCGGTTTTGTTGCGCACTACAGCGGCCGGCTCATCAACATCCACCCCTCGCTGCTACCAGCCTTTGCCGGGCTGCACACCCACCAGCGCGCGATCGATGCCGGTTGCAGGTTTGCCGGCTGCTCGGTGCACCAGGTCACGGCCGATCTGGATGCCGGCCCCATCCTGGAGCAGGGCCTGGTGCCCGTGCTGCCGGGCGACACGGCCGAGCTGCTGGCCGCGCGCGTGCTGGTGCAAGAGCACCAGATCTACCCCAAGGCGGTGCGCGCGCTGTTGCAGGCGCGCTGAGCGCTGCGCAACGCTGTCACACCTGGTCAGGCGTCTCGGTCTGTGGCGTATAAGCCGCAAACCGGGGCTGGCGCTGGCCGTTCACTTCCACGTCCTCGCTGAACATGGCCGCTGGCCGCACCCACCAGCCGTAATCGCCATACAGCGCCTGGTAGACCACCAGCCACTCGCGCGTCTCGCTGTGCTGGGCCAGCTGCCAGACCTGGTAGAGCCGGCCTTTGTAGTGGCGGTAGAGTCCGGGCGAAATAGCTGGTGCTGGCATCGGGTGCTGTTCCATAATCTGAAAAAATAACCAAGCCTAGCAGATGCGCCCGCCTGCACATGCCGACATGGCCCGTGCGCGCCAGGCACCAGCGCTGCGCGGCCAGAACCTGTTCGGAGGGTGGGGTGGAGCAGATAGATTTTGTGCAGCGGGTCGATGCCTATACGCGCGCCGCTGCATCAGAGCCGGCGGTTTTCCGCCGCCATGTCTTTGGCATGCTGCTGCTGGCGGGGCTGTGGATCTGGGGCGGTCTGCTGCTGGGCCTGGTCTTGCTGGCCTGGTCAGTGCTGTCCTTGGTCTACCTTGGATTCCATGGATTGCAGATCTTTGGGCTGTTTGCCGGCTTGGCACTGCTGCTGAGCGTATTGCGGTTGACGCGCTCGGACTGGGTCGCGCCCGAGGGAATCGCCGTGCCCGCTGCCGAATGCCCGCGCCTCTTTGAGGCGCTCGAGCGCGTGCGCCAGAAGGTGCGCGGCCCCCGTATCTCCCAGCTGGTGATCACCGAAGACTACGGGCTGCGCATTGCGCAGCAGATGCGGCTGGGCGGCTTGCTGCCCGCGCGCTACCACCTGCTGCTGGGCCTGCCGCTGGCGATGGCGATTGACCGGCCGCGCCTGGTGGCCATGATCGCGCAGGAATACAGCCATCTGCGCCGCCGCCAGGGCTGGCTGCAGGCCGCAGTCTACCGCGCCCGCCGCCGCCTGCAGGGGCTGCATGAGCGCCTCGCCGATGCGCGCCAGATGACGCACCTGGGCTGGGCCAATGAGCGCTTCATGCGCTGGTATTTGCCGCGCTGGTGGGCGGCCAGCTTTGTGCTGGCGCGCCAGGACGAGGCCGTTGCCGACCGCATGGCGGCCCGCTGGGTCAGCAAGCCGCTGATGGGCGAGGCACTGTCCGAGGTGGCGGTGCGCGGGCGCTGGTTCCGCGAGCAGTTCTGGACCATGCACTGGCTGCGCGCCCGCGAACTGGCCTCGCCGATAGGGCCCTTCAGCCTGATGGCCGGGGTGATGAACCACAGCATGGATGTGAACTGGGTCTACCAGGGCTGGAAGCAGGAATACCATGCACCCGCCAGCTACCAGGACACGCCCCCCAGCCTGCGTGAGCGCCTGCGGGGCCTGGATGTGCCCCCGGGCCTCACGCCCATGTCCAGCAGCAACTGCCTGGCCTGGCTGGGCAAGCGCTCGGAGCGCTGGATCGAGCTGCTCGACCAGCGCTGGTGTGTGCGCCATGGCCATGACTGGGTGGCCTACCGCCAGATCCTGAGCGCATCGGCCGTGCGCGTGGCCGCGCTGATGCCGCGCGAGCCCTACCTGGATGCCGACCAGCTGGTGGAGCTGGGCTGGCAACTGCAAAGCACCGCCTTGCAGCACCAGGATGCCCCCTTGCCGATTTACCAGCGCGCGCTGGAGCTGGAGCCGGGCAACGCCCGCGCGCTGGCCGCCTGCGCCAGCCTGCACATGGGCATGGATTGGGAGGCGCAGCTGCAGTACCTGGCGCAGGCTTTTGCGCAGCTGCCGGCGATGGGCGCGGCCTGGTGCCGGCTGGCATCGGGCGTGCTCGATGTGCTGGAGGATGAGGATTTTGACGAGGCCTCGGTGCGCCAGCTGCGCAGCGACTGGCGCGCACGCGAGGCGCTGGCCCGCACGCAGCTGCAG
>NZ_APCR01000339.1:0-5707 GCF_000410635.1 Comamonas sp. B-9 | reverse complement strand
GAGGCCCTGGCGCATGAGACCGCTAGGGTGCTGCATGCCGGCGGCTGCGCGGTCCAACTGCGGCCGGTGCAGGCGCTGCGCCTGGCCGACTTGCAGGCCTGCGCGCAGAGCCTGTGGCTGCTGTCCACCACCGGCGAGGGCGATGCGCCCGATGATGCCCTGCCTTTTGTGCGCCAGGTGCTGGAGCAGGCGCAGCCGCTGCCAGGGCATAGCGCCCAGCTGCTGGCGCTGGGCGACAGCGAATACGCCGCCTTTTGCGCCTTTGGCCTGCGCGTGCAGCAGTGGCTGCAGCAGCAGGGCGCCAAGGCCGATGTGCTGTGCATGGACAACGGCGATGAAGCGACTTTGCTGGCCTGGCAGGGCCAGACGGCCGAGCTGCTGCAATCGCTGACCGGCCAGGCCGGCGATGGCTGGAGCCAGCCGGAACCTGCCCAGCCCTGGGTGCTGCGCCGCCGCCAGTTGCTCAACCCAGGAAGCCAGGGCGGCCCGGTGTACCTGCTTGACTGGCAGCCGCAGTCCGGCGCCTTGCCGCTGTGGGAATCGGGTGACCTGGTATCGCTGGCGGTGCCGGCCGATCCGCAGCGCAGCCGAGATTATTCGATCGCCTCGGTGCCCGAAGATGGCTGCCTGCAATTGCTGGTGCGCCAAAGCACACGTGCCGATGGCACACCGGGCCTGGCATCGGGCTGGCTGTGCGAGGGCATGGCTGTGGGCGATGTGCTGCCGATGCAGCTGCGTGCGCACAGTGGATTCAGGTTGGGAGACAACGCCGAGCGCCCCTTGCTGCTGATCGGCAATGGCACCGGCCTGGCGGGCCTGTGCAGCCATATCCGCGCACGCATTACTAAGGGTCGCTCAGACCAGTGGTTGCTGTTTGGTGAACGCAAGTCCGGTGAGGATGCACTGCTGGACGCGCAACTGCAGCAGTGGCTGGCCGCTGGCCAGCTGGAGCGCTTGGACCGCGCCTGGTCCCGCGATGCCACCGACCCTTGCTATGTGCAGCAGCTGCTGCAGCGCCAGGCGCAGCGCCTGCGCGACTGGGTCGCGTGCGGCGCTGCAATCTATGTCTGCGGCAGCCAGCAGGGCATGGCGCAGGGCGTGGATGCCGTGCTGCGCCAGGTGCTGGGCGGCGCGGAGGTGGATGCGCTGGCGCTGGCCGGGCGCTACCGGCGTGATGTGTATTGAGGCCGGGCCCGCCCAGAAAGCCTAGGCGGTGGCCAGGCTGCTGTCGGCCTTGCTCGCCAGCTCCGTTTTCGCAAACGCAATGGTTGCCCCATGCGCCAGCTTGGCAGCAGCCTGGTCCCAGCTGCCCGTGCCACCCTTGAGCACAATCGCCAACGGACCTTCGCCCTTGCTTTGCAGTTGGGGCGCCGTCTGCGTCAGCTCCAGCACGCTGTTGCCCAGCGCAATCGTGGCGCTGCTGCCGCCGTCGGCCGCATGGATGTGCGCGCCATCGCCCAGCAAGGCGCGGTAGCGCTCCAGGCTTTGCAGCAGGTCGCTGACGGCGACGGTCAGGCGCGCCACACCGGTGGCACCGTTGGCATGCTGGCGCACTTCGCCCTCGGGCACGCGCAGCTTGCGCGGGGTGATATCGCCGCAGAGGAAGGGCAGGTCATGTGTGTGCGGGCGGCCGGTCTGCCATTGCAGTTTTTCGCCATCGGGGCGCAGGCGGCCGCCATCCAGCGGGCCTTGCAGCTCTAGGCCGCGCGCCTTGGCCGCAGCAATCACTTCCGCGGTGCTGGGCGGCAGCAGCGCAAAGTCGATGATGCCTTCGCCATGCTGGTCCAGCAGCTGCCACCAGCGGTCCTGCGGCGCCGGGCTGCGCCAGGCGATCAGCTCGAAATAGGCGCCGTCCTCAAACACCACCAGCGCATTGTGGGTGGGGCGGCCGGGGTGCTCGCCGCCGCGCACGACGGTAAAGCCGAGGGCCGCGTAGTCGTCAATGGTTTTGTCGAGGTCGTGGACCGCGATCACGATGTGGTCAAGTGTCAGTGCCATGGGATAGATCCGATAAAGGGGAGGGAAGGGTTCAAGCCGCTTGCTTCTGCGTCTGGGCCAGCGAATCGCTGTGCTCAACGCGAGCGCGGATGGTCTGCGGCTGGCGCAGCAGGTTCAGGATCGGGCAGGTCCGCTCGACGGCGGCAAACAGCGCATCGATGTCGGCGCGCGGCGCGGGCGAGTCGATATGCACGGTGTAGGCAATGTCATGGGGCCAGACTGGCGTGGCCTCGTGGCCGGGCTTGCCCGCGCGCGGGTCGATCACGCCGCTCACCTCCACCTCCAGGCTGGTCAGCGGCACCTGCTGCGCCGATGCCTGGATCAGAAAGATATGGGTGACGCAGCTGCCCAGCACGCCCAGCTGCAGCTCGGGCGAGCTGGGGCCCAGGTTGTAGCCAGCAAAGCTCGGAGGGCTGTCGCTGATGACCTGGTGCTCGCGGATACGGATGCGGCGCACGCCGCTGCGCCCTTCGGCGCTCACGCTGGCGCGCAGGGCCGTGGCCTGGGCCGTGCCGGCATCGATCTGGGCATCGCGGGCCAACACGGCGCCGCGCTTTTCAGCCAGGTAGTCATTCAAGGTAGCAGGGCTTGCACTCATGGAGTCTCTTGGAAATGTGCTGCATCGGCGGGGGGGGATGCATGCCGAAGACCATTGTTGGTGTGGAGAGCCTGCGCGTGAACTGCGCAGATCGCATGTGCATATGCGGCTGCCGCGCATGTGCTTATGCGCAAACCCTCTATGCGGCGGCGGGCCTGGCGGCCGCGCGCTTCCTTGGTTTGCGCATATCGATGCTCCGAAAAATACCTTCTCGCCACGCGCCAAATGCCTAGCATGACAAACCCAGATGGCGGCATTTTCAACAAAGGTGCTGCTGGCCGGTGGCCGCGGTTGGCGCGCCGGTGCAGGCAAGGTTGCCCGATGGTTAGCGAGGGTGGTGTGTGGTGGTGAAAGCAAATAAATTCAAGAAACTGGCGCTATGGAGTGCTGCATTGCTGGCGCTGGGCGGGTTGCTGTCGGCCTGCTCCAAGAACGAGGGCGTGGCCGAGGCCAAGGCCGATAACGGCCCGGCCAGCGGTGGCGCACTGGTGTACCTGGAGCAGCAGGCGCATACCAACCTCTACCCGCCAGCCGGTGGCTTCTACCCCAACGGCGGCGTGCTTAACCAGATAACAGACAAGCTCACCTACCAGGACCCCAAGACGCTGGAGATCCAGCCCTGGATCGCCAAGAGCTGGACCATCAACGACACGGCCACCGAGTTCACGTTCGAGCTGCGCCCGGGCGTGACCTTCTCCGACGGCACGCCGCTCGATGCAGCAGCGGTGGCCAAGAACTTTGACACCTATGGGCGCGGCAACAAGGCGCTCAAGCTGCCGGTGTCTGAGGTCATCAACAACTACGAGCGCAGCGAGGTGCTGGGCCCGCTGACAGTGAAGTTCTACTTCAGCAAGCCCTCGCCGGGCTTCCTGCAAGGCACCTCGGTGATCGGCTCGGGCCTGGTGGCACTGCAGACGCTGGAGCGCCCGTTTGACGAGCTGGGTGACGCGACCAAGATCATTGGCTCGGGCCCCTTTGTGGTGGCGAGCGAAACGCTGGGCAAGGAGCTGCTGCTGTCGGCCCGCAAGGACTACAACTGGGGCCCGGCGAAGCTGGCGCACCAGGGCCGCGCGCGCCTGGATGAAGTGCGCTTTATCGTGACGCCGGAGGACAGCGTGCGCATTGGCGCGCTGCTGTCGGGCCAGGCCGGTGTGATCCGCCAGGTGCAGGCCTATGACGAAAAACGCGTCGAGGAGCAGAAGTTCGTCATCTACGCGCCGTCCACGAGGGGCGTGAACAACAGCATTGTCTTCCGCCCCGACAACGCGCTGGTCGCCGATCTGAAGGTGCGCCAGGCGCTGCTGCATGCCACCAATACCCAGGAGGTCGTGCAAACGCTGTTCTCGCACAACTACCCGCAGGCCACTTCGGTGATTGCCGCCAGCGCGCAGGGCTATGTCAACCTGGCGGGCAAGCTGGCCTATGACCCGCAAAAGGCGCAGCAGCTGCTCGACAGCGCCGGCTGGACGCCCGGACCCGATGGCATCCGCCAAAAGGACGGCCGCGCGCTGGTGCTGGCCGCCTATGACTCGCTGCCCCAGCCGCAGAACAAGGAAACCCTGCAACTGGTGGCCCAGCAGTGGGGCAAGCTGGGGGTCAAGCTGCAGGTGCTGAGCGGCGATGCCGGCGTGCGCGTCGTCGACAACCTGGACCCGGAAAAAACCCCCGTCGCGCCCGGCATGGTGGGCCGCGCCGATCCCGATGTGATCAAGAGCAACTACTACCCGACCAACCGCAACGTGCTGCTGCAGCAAGGCGGCGTGAGCCAGAAGGTCAAGGGCTTTGTCGATCCGCAGCTCAATGGCTTGCTGGAGGCAATTGCCGCGCAGACCGATGCCCAAAAGCGCCTGGCGCTGACGGCCGAGGTGCAGAACTACCTGATCGACCAGGCCTATGTGATCCCCATTTTTGAAGAGCCGCAGGCCTTTGCCGCAGCCCCCTGGGTGCGCGAGGTGGGCTTTGAAGCGGTGGGGCGCCCGAGCTTTTACAGCACCTGGCTGGCCAAGCGCTAAGGCGCAGTACTGCTGAGCGGCAAGGAGCACCCCGATGTCCTTCTACCCCTATCTGGCCCGGCGCAGTGCCCAGGCGCTCTTGGTGCTGTGGGCGGCGTTCACCGCGTCCTTTGTGCTGCTGCAGCTGCTGCCGGGCGATGCGCTGCTGATCAAGTTCTTGAGCCCCGAGCTGGGCCTGGGCCCGCAGGAGGTGGCCGACATCCGCGCCGCCTATGGCGCGGACCAGCCCGTGTGGCAGCAGTACTGGCACAGCCTGACGGGCTTTGTCAGCGGCAACTTTGGCTATTCGCTGCAGGCCGGCGTGCCGGTCAGCCAGGGGCTGGCCACCAGCCTGCCGCCCACCTTGCGGCTGGCGGGCCTGGGCTTTGCGCTGGCGCTGGTGCTGGCCCTGGTCTTGGCACTGTTGGCCCAACTGGCACCCTGGCGCTGGCTGCGCGGCGCGCTCTATGCGCTGCCCTCGGTGTTTGTCTCGGTGCCCGTGTTCTGGCTGGGCATTGTGCTGATCCAGCTGGTGTCGTTCCGCCTGGGCTGGATCCCCGTGATCAACCCCGGCAAATGGCAGGGCCTGGTGCTGCCGACCCTGACCTTGGCGATCCCCATTGCCGCGCCGCTGGCGCAGATCCTGCTGCGCAATGTGGACGAGGTGCTGACCCAGCCCTTTGTGGCCGTGGCCCGTGCCAAGGGCGCTCCGCGCCTGTGGCTGCTGCTGCGCCATGTGGCGGGCAACGCAGCGCTGCCGATGCTGACGATGGCCGGCGTGCTGTTTGGCGAGCTGCTGGGCGGCGCCGTCGTGACCGAGGCCGTCTTTGGCCTCAATGGCCTGGGGAGCCTCACGCAGCAGGCTGTCGGCAACCAGGACAGCGCCGTGCTGCAGGCGGTCGTGGTCATCTCGGCCACCGCCTTTGTTTTGATCAATCTGGTGGTGGACTTGCTCTACCCGCTGTTCGACCCGCGTTTGCGCAACCGTTTGGGAGTCTGACCATGTCTGCAAGCACTTCTTCACCCGCCGGCCTGGGGGCCTTAGCCGCCGAGCCAGCCCTGTTGGGCGCAGCCCGTGGCGCTGCCAGTGCGGCGGTGCAGGCGCCGGCGCAGCGGCTTG
>NZ_APCR01000304.1:0-48698 GCF_000410635.1 Comamonas sp. B-9 | reverse complement strand
CCCAGGGGCCACAGCGGCGCCTTGCGGGGCTCCCATTGGGGGGCAAAACTCGCCTGCAGGTTGTCGCGCTTGGGCGGCACGCCCGGCACCTTGCGCACCTCAAAGCCGCACTGGGCCAGGTCGCGGCGCAGTTGGGCGGCGATGGTCCAGGTCGCCAACTGGGTGCCGCGCCGGGCGCAGCGTGCCACGGCCTTCAAGCTGTGCAGGCTCCACATATCGGGGTTGCGCGCGGGGCTGAAGCCGTCCAGGTAGATGCTGTCTGCCACCAGCTCTTGCTGGCGCAGCATGGCCTGGCTGTCACCAATCAGCAGGCTGAGCAGCACCCGGCCACCGGCCAGGCGCAGGCGGTGGACGCCCGGCAGCAGCCCCCACCACTGGGCGGCGAGTTCTTCGGCCAGCGGCAGCAGATGGGGAAACTTGCGCGCCTGCGCCAAGAGGTCAGCCGCCGCAATGGGAAAGGCCTCGGTCGAGACAAAGTGCAGCAGCGCGGGGCGGGCCGGGTCTTGCTGCCAGGCATGCCAGGTGACCAGAAAATTGAGCCCAAAGCCAAAGCCGGTCTCCAGAATGCGCCATTGCGGCTGGCCGGCCCAGGCCTGGGGCAGGCCGCAGCCGGCCAGAAACACCTGCTCGGCCTGGGCCAGTGCATGGGCGGCTTCGCTGTGGTAACGGTCAGCAAAGCGGGGGCTGTAGGGCGTGCCGTCGGCCATCCATTGCACGGTCTCAGTCATGGCTTGCAAAGATCATTTCTCAAAGAAGGGGGATTGTAGGGAGTTCAGTCCCAGCGCGCGGCGCAGCATTCCCTGGATGGCGGTTTTGTGACAATTTGTTGTCAAACCCGTACTATCATGGCCCCATGCCTGATCGACCGTCTGCCCGTTCTCTAGTCTCTCACTGCCTGTGGCTGGCGCTGGCCTGGACCCTGCCTGGCCATGCCCAACCACCCGCCCAAGCCCAGCCCGCCGTCTATGCCGCTGCGCAGGCAGAGCAAACGCCCATGCTGGCGACCTTGAAAAATCTGGTGCATATCGAATCGGGTAGCCGCGATTATGGCGGTGTCAGCTATATCGCCCAGGTGGCCGCCGAGCGGCTCAAAGCACTGGGCGGCGAGGTGCAGATCATTCCGGCCAGCGATGTGGTGCGGCTGGAAGATACGCCCGAGCAGGTCGGCCCCATGGTGCAGGCCGTCTTCAAGGGCCGGGGGCAGTCGCGCATCATGATGATTGCGCACATGGACACCGTCTACCAGCGCGGCGATGTGGACAAGCAGCCGTTCCGCATTGAGGGTGACCGTGTCTACGGCCTGGGTGTCGAGGACGAAAAGCAGGGCGTGGCGCTGGTGCTGCACAGCATCGCGATGCTGCAAAAGCTGGGCTATGACAGCTTTGGCGAGATCACCGTGCTGTTCAACAGCGATGAGGAGATCAGCTCGCCGGGCTCGCGCCGGCTGATCAGCGCACTGGCGCGCGACCAGGATGCCATTTTCTCGTTCGAGAGCGGCGGCCTGCAGGGCACCCTGCACCTGGCCACCAGTGGCATTGGTGCGATGTTCCTGGATGTGCAGGGCAAATCCTCGCATGCCGGTGCCAAGCCCGAAGCAGGGGTGAATGCGCTCTATGAGCTGTCGCACCAGCTGCTGCAGATGCGAGACCTGTCGCAACCCGACAATGGCCTGAAGCTGAACTGGACCATCGCACAGGCAGGCACCACCCGCAATGTGGTGCCGCCGCATGCGCAGGCCCAGGCCGATGCGCGGGCGCTGCGGGCCCAGGATTTTCAGGCGCTGCAGGATGCGGTGCAGGAAAAAATCAAGAACCGCCTGCTGTCTGACAGCAAGGTGACGGCCAGCTTTGAGCTGCGCCGCCCGCCGATGCAGGCCAGCGATGCGGCACGCCGCATTGCCGCGCAGGCCAAGGCCATCTACCAGGATGAGCTGGGCATACCGCTGCATGTGAACGATGTGGCGCTGGGCGGCGGCACCGATGCCGCTTTTGCCGCCCTCAACACCCGGGGTGGGGTGGTCGAGGGCATGGGCGTGTGCGGCTATGGCGCGCATGACATGTATGGCGAATACATCCTGCTGGACTGCATTGCGCCGCGCCTGTACCTGGTGGCGCGCATGGTGATGGCACTGTCGGAGCCGGCGACCGCGCACTGATCGCCGGCCGCCGGAGCAGGGCTGAGGCTCAGCCCTTTTTCTGCAGCATCTTGATGACGCTGGAGAAGTCCTCCGCGCCATGGCCGGCAATGCTGTGCGCCGCATACAGCTGGCGCGCCATGCCACCCAGCGGGGTGCTGGCCTTCACCGTCATCGCGCTTTCCTGCGCCAGGCCCAGGTCCTTGAGCATCAGGTCGGTGCCAAAGCCGCCGGTGTAGCCGCGCGTGGCGGCGCTGGCCTCCTGCACGCCGGGGAAGGGGTTGTAGACCTCCAGCGCCCAGTTGCCGCCCGAGCTGCGGCGCATGATTTCGCTGAGCACCTTGGGATCCAGGCCATTGGCAACACCCAGTGCAATAGCCTCGCTGGTGCCCACCATCAAAATACCCAGCAGCATGTTGTTGCAGATCTTGGCGGTCTGGCCCGCACCGACATCGCCGGCGTGGAAGATGTTCTTGCCCATTTTCTCGAGCAGCGGACGGGCACGCTCCAGGTCGGCTGCGCTGCCGCCGACCATAAAGGTCAGCGTGCCGGCAATCGCGCCGCCGGTGCCGCCCGAGACCGGCGCATCGATAAAGCCAATGCCCAGCGCCTGCGCGGCCTTGGCCACTTTCTGGCTGGTTGCTGCCGCGATGGTGGAGCTGTCAATGATCAGCGCGCCCTTGGCGATGCCTTGCAGCAGCCCCGCCTGGCTGCCGTTGCCCAGAAACAGGCCTTCGACATGCTGGCTGGCGGGCAGCATGCTGACCACCACCTCCGCGCCATCGACGGCCTCCTGGGCGCTGGTCGCGGCGCTGCCGCCTTCTGCCACCACCTTGGCCACCGCTTCGCGGCTCAGGTCAAAAGCGCGGACCTGGTGGCCGGCTTTGGCCAGGTTGATGGCCATGGGCGCGCCCATATTGCCCAGGCCGATGAATGCGATAGTTGCCATGTTTGTCTCCTAGAAGTGTTATTGCACAGGGTTGTTAATGGACATGGATAAGGAAAGACAGCGTCAGCGTTCAAAGATCGCTGTCAAACACGCTGTGGCGTTTGCGGGCGGCGGGCGTTGGGTTCGCATCGCCAGCCGCTTTGGCGGTTTTTGCTTTTTTCAGCGGCTTGGCAGAGGGATTGGAATTAGCCGACTTGGGTTTTTTCTTCGGTGTGGCCTTGGCACGCGGGTTAAAGGCTAGCGCCGCATCGATCCAGTGCTGCCAGGCCTCACGCGTGGCATAGGCGGCGGGCCCCACCAGAAAATAGCCGTCCATCAAGCCTTTGGACGACAGCGGCCGCACTCCCGGCAGTTCTGCCACCTGGGCATGGGTTTCAGGCGCAATGCGTACCAGCAGCTCGTCGTTCTCCACGCCCAGGCACATCTTGCCGTCCACCATGAACACATGGCAGCCGAACATGGTTTTCTCTTCGACCGAGACGCCCACGGCTTGCTCGGCCAGTGCCAGGCGCACGGCATCGATAAGGCGCAGGGTTTCGGGGTCCAAAGGACGGCGGGGCATGGTGGGGGGGTGATGGGGCAGAAGGGGTAGGGAGGCGCCTGCTCAGCGGATGGCCTCGGGCGCATCCCCATCGAGCATGCGCCGGGCGATGATGACCCGCATGATCTCGTTGGTGCCTTCCAGAATCTGGTGCACCCGGGCGTCGCGCATCAGGCGCTCGAGCGGGTACTCGCGAATATAGCCGTAGCCGCCGTGCAATTGCAGCGCATCGTTGCAGACATTGAAGCCGGCGTCCGTCGCAAAGCGCTTGGCCATCGCGCAGTAGGTGGAGGCATCGCGCGCGCCGGCATCGAGCTTGCTTGCGGCCAGGCGCACCATCTGGCGCGCGGCGACCAGCTCGGTGGCCATGTCGGCCAGCTTGAACTGCAGCGCCTGAAAACTGGCAATCGGCTTGCCGAACTGCTTGCGTTCCTGCATATAGCTTTGCGCCTGGTTGAGGGCGCCCTGGGCCGCGCCCACCGAGCAGGTGGCGATATTGATGCGGCCGCCGTCGAGCCCCTTCATCGCAATCTTGAAGCCTTCGCCCTCGCGGCCCAGCAGGTGATGGGCGGGGATGCGCACATTGTCAAAGCTGATCACGCGCGTGGGCTGGCTGTTCCAGCCCATTTTTTCTTCCTTCTTGCCGTAGCTGATGCCTTCCAGGTGCGCGGGCACGGCAAAGGCGCTGATGCCCGAGGCGCCCGATTGCGCATCGCCCGTGCGGGCCATCAGCACCAGCATGTCGGTGGCGCCGGCCCCGCTGATAAAGGCCTTGCTGCCATTGATGATGTAGTCATGACCCACCAGCTCGGCCCGGGTCTTGAGCGAGGCGGCGTCGGACCCGGCACCGGGCTCGGTCAGGCAGTAGCTGGCGAGCTTCTGGCCGCTGGCGAGCAAGGGCCCCCACTCCTCGCGCACCGCGTCGCTCGCCCAGGTGCCCAGCATCCAGGTCGCCATATTGTGGATCGTGATGAAGGCGGTGGTGGAGGGGTCTACGGCGGCCAGCTCCTCGAACACCAGGGTGGCGTCGAGCCGGGGCAGCGCCAGGCCGCCAGCATTTTCGGGGGCATACAGGCCGCAAAAGCCCAGCTCGCCCGCCTTGGCAATCGCTTCGCGGGGAAAGATGGCCTCGGCATCCCAGTGCGCGGCATGCGGGGCGAGTTCCGCCTGGGCAAAGGCGCGTGCAGTGTCGGCAAAGGCGCGCTGGTCTTCTGATAGCTCGAAATCCATGGGCTGGTCTCCTGTCTCTTATCGTGCTGCGCCGGGCATGGAAGCCTGGGCAGCAGCGTTTTGTGGTGAACGCGGCTGGCTATGGTTTTTGCAGCAGCTAGTGCGGCGGGCCTTCATGCAGCCAGACCATCAACTCCTTCTTGCGCTTGCCGATTTCGGCCACCAGGCATTCGTGGTAGCGGCGCGGCCAGTCGGGCTGGGCCTCGTGCGCGGCCTGCTGCTTCTTGCAGGTGGCAGCACGCTGGCGTATCCAGTCGTTCTGGTCACGGCGCAAGGCCGGGCGCTCGTGCGCCGAGAGAATGCGCATCACATCGGCATACAGGATGTTGTTGTCGGTATCGGCTTGCTGGAAGGCCTGCACGGCGCAGGCATTGGTTTGCTCGGTATTGCCGCCGCTCACACAGGCCGCGCCGGCCTGGGCCAGCACGGTCTGCGGGGCGAGGGCAGCCGAGGCTGCAAAAAACAGAGCCAGCAGCGCTGGGCGGGATGCAAGGAAATGAGGCATAGCCCAGATCATCGCCGCAAAACTGCAGCGGTCCGGCAAAGGCCCGCTGCAGTGTTTGCCAAGGCCGCTTATTTCAGGCTGATGGTGGTGTTCACGCCATGGGCGATGGTGCTGTCGTCAAACCAGCGGGCGGTCACCGTCTTGGTCTGCGTGTAGAACATGACGACCTGCTTGCCGTAGGGGCCCAGGTCGCCGAGCTTGGAGGCGCGGCTGCCGGTGAACGAGAACAGCGGCACGGGCACAGGAATCGGCACATTGATGCCGATCTGGCCGACATCGATCTCTTCCTGGAACTTGCGCGCAGCTGCGCCGCTTTGCGTGAAGATGGCGGTGCCGTTGCCATTGGGATTGGCGTTGATGAAGGCAATGGCTTCATCGATATCGGCCGCCTCGGCAATGCAGAGCACCGGGCCAAAGATTTCCTGGTCATAGATGGCCATGCCGGGCTTGACGCCAGAGAAGACCGTTGGGCCGACAAAGTTGCCCTTTTCAAAGCCGGCGACGGCAGGCTTGCGGCCATCGAGCTCCAGCTTGGCGCCATCGGCAATGCCGCGCTCGATCAGGCTCTCCACCCGCGACAGCGCCTGGCAGGACACGACCGGGCCCACATCGGTACCGGACTCGGTACCGGCAGACACCTTCAGGGTCTTGGCCTTTTCGACCAGCTCGGGGATCCACTTCTGCGCGTCGCCCACCAGCACCACCACCGACAAGGCCATGCAGCGCTGGCCAGCAGCGCCAAAGGCGGCACCAGCGAGCGCGTTGAGCGACTGCTCCTTGTTGCAGTCAGGCAGCACGATGGCGTGGTTCTTCGCGCCCATCATGCATTGCACGCGCTTGCCGTTGAGCGATGCGCGGTTGTAGACATGGGTGCCGACCTTGGTCGAGCCGACAAAGCTGATGGCCTTGATATCGGGGTGGTCGCAGATCGCGTTGACCGCGTCTTCGCCGCCGTGGATCACGTTGAGCACACCTGGGGGCACGCCCGCTTCCAGGGCCAGCTCGCACAGGCGCATGGTCACCATCGGATCTTGCTCGGAGGGCTTGAGCACAAAGGTGTTGCCGGTGGCAATCGCCATCGGGAACATCCACAGTGGGATCATCGCCGGGAAGTTGAAGGGGGTGATGCCGGCGCACACGCCCAGCGGCTGGTTCAGGGTATAGGTGTCGACGCCATTGGCCACATTGTTGGCCAGCTCACCCAGTTGCAGCGAGCCGATGTTGGCGGCATGCTCCACCACTTCCAGGCCACGGAAGACATCGCCTTCGGCATCGGGCAGGGTCTTGCCTTGCTCGGCCGTCAGGATCGCGGCCAGCTCTTTCATGTTCTCGCGGATCAGCTGCTGGAGCTTGAGGAAGATGCGGGCGCGCGCGCCGATCGGCGTCTTCTTCCAGGTTTTGAACGCTTCCTTGGCATTGGCCACCGCGGCGTTGATCTCTTCGGGCGTGGCAAAAGGCACGCGGGCGAGCACCTGCTGCGTGGCAGGGTTGACCACATCACGCCATTGCGTGGTTTTGGATTCGACCAGCTGGCCGTTGATCAGCAGCTTGACGGTCGGCGCCAAGGTGCTGGTGGATTGCGGTGCGTTCATGTTTTGTCTCCTGGGAATCTAGAGTAGAGAGAGGCGGCAGGTTGCCGCTGGGCAACGCACCGTTATGCACATGGTAGATGTGCGCATTCGCCCAAACAAGAGGTTGGCTGCACAGGGCTGTGCGGCGCTGCACATCCGCTGGGTTGCTGGCGGCCTGGTGCATACTGGGTTGATCGCTTGCAGCAGGGAGATTTCCATGGGTTGGCTGGACAGAATTGGTCAGCTGCTGGGCGCCAAGGCGCCTGTGCAGAATGAACGCACCGCGTCTGTGCTTGCGCCGGAGCCACCCGAGCCCACGATGGACGCATGGCAGGCCTTGTGCATGGCCCTCGGCCAGGCGTTGGCCTTGGACGATAGCGATGAACTCTGGGGCGAGCTTCTGCAGGCGATCGAGCAACCCGCGCAGTACCTCGACCGTTTTGCCGATGACTTGGTCAACCGTGGCATGGAAGAGCCCGAGCAGGTCAGTCCCTGGTTGGCGCTGGTGGACGGGCTGCAGCGCCGCAAGCAGAACTTTGAGCTCGATTGGAAGCTGAACATGGATGACGCCATCTGGGCGCTGCAGCAGCTCCAGACCGTGCAGCAGCGGGGGCTGGACTTGCAGGCGCTGGCGGGCAGCCGAGCGCTGAACCACGAGGCCTTGCAGGAGGCGGGTGACTACCTGCGCAGCCAAGGCCTGAGTCTGGTCAGCTTCGACATCGATAGCGACAGCTATCCGCTGTCGGTGCTGGAGGCCAGCGCGGTTGCGCCTTTGCAGGCCTTGGCCGCGCGCGTAGGCGGCAAGTTGCTGGCTTTGCACAATTAGTTGCGCAGCATAATAACCTTTTGCCCCTGGCTGGGCTGACGCTGTTTTATCCTTGCGCACCTTCGCGGTGCGTCCGGGCCTTGGCTCGCAGGCCGCACCATCTTTCTCGCTAACGCACTGCGCTTTTTTCTCATGAGCAAACAGGCCCCAGCGGAGCAATCGGGGGCTTCGCCCGGAACCGATGACCTCCAACGCAACCTCAGCAACCGCCATATCCAGTTGATCGCCATCGGTGGCGCCATCGGCACCGGGCTTTTCATGGGCTCGGGCAAGACCATCAGCCTGGCGGGGCCGTCCATCGTGCTGGTCTACGCCATCATCGGCATCATGTTGTTCTTTGTGATGCGGGCCATGGGCGAGCTGCTGCTGTCCAACCTGCAGTACAAGTCCTTTATCGATTTCTCGGACGACCTGCTGGGGCCTTGGGCCGGCTTCTTCACCGGTTGGACCTACTGGTTCTGCTGGATCATCACCGGTATTGCCGATGTGATTGCCATTTCGGCCTATGCGCAGTTCTGGTGGCCTGATTTGCCGCAGTGGGCCCCGGCCATTGCCTGCGTGGCCGTGCTGCTGTCGCTCAACCTGCTGACCGTCAAGCTCTTTGGCGAGGTCGAGTTCTGGTTTGCGATGATCAAGATCGTGGCCATCGTCGCGCTGGTCGGTACGGGCCTCTACATGGTCAGCACCGGTTTTAGCTCGCCGGCCGGGCGCCAGGCGAACATCGCCAACCTCTGGAACGATGGCGGGCTCTTCCCCCATGGCGCCATGGGCTTTTTTGCTGGCTTCCAGATTGCGGTGTTTGCCTTTGTCGGTATCGAGCTGGTGGGCACCACGGCGGCCGAGGCCAAGGAACCGCACCGTACCCTGCCGCGCGCGATCAACTCGATTCCCGTGCGCATCATCATCTTCTACGTCTGCGCGCTGGTTGCCATCATGGCCGTCACCCCCTGGCGTGATGTGGTGCCCAGCAAGAGTCCGTTCGTCGAGCTGTTTGTGCTGGCCGGCCTGCCAGCTGCGGCCAGCGTGATCAATTTTGTCGTGCTGACCTCGGCCGCCTCGTCGGCCAACAGCGGCGTGTTCTCCACCAGCCGCATGCTTTACGGCCTGGCGCTCAAGGGCGATGCCCCGCGCTCCTTTGGCCAGCTCTCGGCCAGCAGTGTGCCTTCGCGCGGCCTGCTGTTCTCCTGCGTCTGCCTGCTGGGCGGTGCCTTTTTGATGTGGGTGGTGCCCAACCTGGTGGAAGCCTTCACCCTGGTGACCACCGTCTCGGCCATCCTCTTCATGTTTGTCTGGTCGCTGATCCTGCTGTCCTATATCAGCTACCGCAAGCAGCGCCCCGCGCTGCACCAGGCCTCCCACTACCGCATGCCGGGCGGCGTGTTCATGTGCTGGGTCTGCCTGGCCTTCTTTGCCGCCGTGCTGGTGCTGCTCAGCCTGGAGCTGGACACGCGCCAGGCGCTGATCGCGACGCCGGCCTGGTTTGTGCAGCTGGGTCTGGCCTACGCCTGGCAGCGCAAGCGCGCCAAAGTCGCCTGATCGGAGCCAGGCACGGTCCCTATCTGCTGCCCCTGTTGCAAATTTGCACAATAATGCTGTGCAACATCGACAAGGGGCTGGCATGGATTGGGATCATTTGCGCTTTTTCTGGGCCTTGGTGCAGGCCGGCACCCTGGTGGGCGCGGCCAAGGCGCTGGGTGTGGAGCACACCACAGTCTCGCGCCGCATCCAGGCTTTGGAAAAGCAGCTCGGCGCCACCTTGTTCACTCGCGAGGGCAGTGGCTACAAGCTGACCGATGCCGGCCGCCAGTTGCAGCCGCGCGCCGAGGCCATGGACCAGATTGCGCGCGGCATTGCGCCGATTGCTGCGAGCCAAAGCGCAGAGACCCCCAGCGGCGTGGTGCGCATCGGCGTGACCGAAGGCTTTGGCACCCAGGTGCTGGCCAAGCACCTGGCCTTGCTGGCCCAGCGCTACCCCTTGCTGACCATCGACCTGCTGGCCGTGCCGCGCATGCTGCAGCTCTCGCGCCGCGAAGCCGATATCGTCATCTCGCTCGAGCGCCCGGTGCGCGATACCGTCGTGACCAGCCGCCTGACCGAGTACCGCCTCTACCTCTATGGCCAGCGCGAATACCTGGCCCGCCACCCGCTGATCACCTCGACCGAAGGCCTGGCCAGCCACCGCTTTGTGCACTATGTCGATGACCAGCTCTTCACCAAGGAGCTGCAGTTTCTCGACAGCCTGAGCGCGCCCCAGCGCTTTAGCTTTCGCAGCACCAGCATCCTGGCGCAGTACACCGCCGTGCGCACCGGCGCGGGGCTGGGCGTGCTGCCGGGCTTTCTGGCTGACAAGGACCCCTTGCTGCAGCGTGTGCTGCCCGAGCAGGCGCAGTTCACCCGCACCTTTTGGATGTCGATGCCGCCCGAGCTGCGCTCGGTGCCGGGCATCCAGGTGGTCTGGCGCTTTTTGCAGGCCACGGTGCAGGAGCAGCAGGACCTGTTGCTGTGCTGAGCGCTGGCGCATAAAAAAACCGGCTGCCAAGGCAGCCGGTTCGTCGCGGATCTGCGCAAGGCTTACATGTTGTTGGGCAGCGCGGTGACGATCTGGGGGAAGAACCAGAGAATCACCAGGGCCAGCACCATCAGCGCAAAGTAGGGTGCGCAGACACGGGCCAGGTAGGTGATCTGCTTGCCTGTCATGCCTTGCAGCACAAACAGGTTGAAGCCCACCGGCGGCGTGATCTGCGCGGTCTCCACGGTGATCACCAGGAAGATACCAAACCACAGCGGATCGATGCCCGCAGCCTGGATGATGGGCAGCACCACACCCATGGTCAGCACGATGGTGGAGATGCCATCGAGGAAGCAGCCAATCAGGATGTAGAAGATGCCCAGCACGATGATCAGCATCGCAGGCGACAGGTTGAGGCTGCCGACATACTCGGCCAGCTGGCGCGGCAGGCCGATATAGCCCATCGACAAGGTCATGAAGGCGGCACCGGCCAGGATCAGCGCGATCATGCAATACAGGCGCGTGGCACCAAACAGCGAGTCCTTGAAGTTCTTCCAAGTGAGCGCGCCTTGCGTCGCAGACAGCACCAGGGAGCCCAGCACGCCAATGGCAGCCGCTTCGGTGGCCGTTGCAATGCCCGTGTAGATGCTGGCAATCACCGAGGCGATCAGCAGCACCACAGGGATCAGGTGGCGCGACTCGTGCAGCTTCTGCTTGAAGCTCATGGAGCTGTCGGCCTTGGGGATCTTGTTGGGGTTGAGCAGGGCCCAGACGATGATCCAACCACTGAACAGCAGGGCCAGCATGATGCCGGGCAGCACGCCGGCCATGAAGAGCTTGGAGATCGACATCTCAGCGGCAACACCGTAGACGATCAGGATGATCGATGGCGGAATCAGCAGACCCAGGGTGGCAGGGCCGCCCAGCGAGCCGATGACCATGTTCTCGGGGTAACCGCGCTTCATCAGCTCGGGCACATTCATCTTGCCGACGGTCGCGCAGGTGGCGGCCGAGGAGCCAGACACCGCCGCAAATATCGTGCAGCCGATCACATTGGTGTGCAGCAGGCGGCCGGGCAGCAGGTTGACCCAGGGTGCGAGGCCCCGGAACATGCTCTCCGATAAGTTGGTGCGGTAGAGAATCTCACCCATCCAGACAAAGAGCGGCAGCGCCGTCAAGGTCCAGCTGCTGGCCGATCCCCAGATGGTCATGGCCATCGCATCTCCGGCCGCGCGGGCGGTAAAGAACTCCATGCCGAACCAGGCCACACCGGCCAGGGTCAGACCCACCCAGACGCCGCCGCCCAGCAGGATCAGTAGCACCACAATCAGCGCAATGCTGGCGGTAATTTCATTCATGGTGGGCATCCTCCTTGGCCACAGGTTTGCGTTTGCCCGTCAGCTCCAGCACCAGCTCATCGCAAAAGGCGATAAAAAACACCAGGGTGCCCAGTGCCATGAAAATTTGGGGAATCCACAGCGGCGTCGCATCGATGCCCACGGAGATATCGTCGATCTCCCAGGATTGCCAGACCAGGCGTGCGGCGTAGAACGCCAAAAAGCCCGAGAGGATGGTTGCGATGCCCAGGGCAATCACTTCCATGGTCTTCAAGGCGCCACCTTTGAGCGCGCCCAGCAGCAGGGTCACGCGGATGTGTTCACCTTTTTTGAGGGTGCTGGCCAGGGCCATGAAGCCCGCTCCCGCCATCGCGTAGCCGGCATAGGCGTCGGTGCCGGGGGCACTGAAGCCGATCAGGCGGCTGACCACGGTGAGCAGCACCATCACGAGGATGCCGATCATCGACAGCCCCGCCAGCCAGGCAGAGGCGTCATACAGTCCATTGAGTAGCTTGCGCATGCTTGTCATTCAAAGCAGTAAAGGTTGCTGACTGCACAGCCCAGCCGGGGCGGGTGGCCCCGGGCGGACTGCACAGAGGAGACCGTGGCTTACTTGGAAGCCTGGTAGGCGTCCAAAATGGCCTTGCCTTCGGCCCCGGCCTTGTCGGTCCATTCCTTGATCACGGTCTCGCCCACCTTGGCCAGGTCGGCCTTGAGCTGGGCCGAGGGCAGCTCGATGCTCATGCCGCCTTGCTTCAAGGTCGCCAGCGACTTGGCATCCACTTCCTTGGATTCCTTCCAGCCGCGCTCTTCGGCAGCAGCAGCGGCCTTAAGCACGGCTTCCTGCTCAGCCTTGCCCAGCGCGTTGAAGGCCTTCTTGCTCACGGTCACGGCGTTCTTGGGAATCCAGGCCTGCACGTTGTAGTAGTACTTGAGGTTTTCAAACAGCTTGTTGTCGGCGCCGGTGGCCGACGAGGTGATCAGGCCATCGACCACGCCGGTGGCCAGCGCCTGGGACAGCTCGGCCTCTTGCACGGTGGCCGGTTGCGCGCCAATCAGCTCACCAATGCGGGCGGTGGTGGGCGAGTAAACGCGCCACTTCATGCCCTTGAGGTCCGCTGCCGAGTTGATGGGTTTCTTGGTGTAGATGCCCTGCGGTGGCCAGGCCACCGAATACAGCAGCACCTGGCCTTGCTTGTCCAGCAGCTTTTGCAGCGCCGGCTTTTGGGCCTGGTAGAGCTTGAACGCTTCGTCGTAGTTGTTGACCAGGAAAGGCAGGCCGTCGACGCCGAAGATCTGCGATTCGTTCTGGAAGCTCACCAGAAAGAATTCACCCATCTGGGCATTACCCGTTTGCACGGCACGCTTGATTTCGGGCATTTTGAACAGCGACGCACCAAAATGGGGAGTGATCTTGAGTTTGCCGCTGGTCGCTGCGTCCACGTCCTTGACGAACTGCTCGTTGTTTTTGGAGTGGAAGTTAAATGGCGCATACGCGGTGGCGAAATCCCATTTGGTTTGGGCAGCGGCTGCGGTGGCAAAACCGATGCTGGCAACCAGGGTGGCGGTGGCACAAAAAACTCGACGCTTCATGACGGCTCCTTCTAGAGACAAATAGGGCGCAGCGAATGCTGCCCGGGATGAATACGATCAACAGCCACAGCAGCGCCGGAAACAACTGCTATGCTGGTGAATTGTTTGCCAAAATTAACAGTTATTGCAAAGTAGCGCTATACGGGGTTTCAACAATAATTAATTTTTGTAGGTTTCAAAATTTCTTTTGTGGGATGTGGTATTAAAAATTGTTCAACGATTTTTGATTTTGAGCGAACACGTCCATGCATTTTGCTGTCATAGATTCCTAGGGTTAATACTAGTTTTCTGCAAGCCTGCGCAGTTTGGCCCCTAGGCAGAAGTAGCAGCAGAAGTACCTGCAGAAGTACCTTAAGACCGCCTTAAGGCCCCCAGGATGCCTGCAAAAAGTGTGCGCAAAAAAGCCACCACGGCGGCTGGGGCGCGGTGGTGGCGGGAGCAGGGCAGCGGGGCGCTGGGTGCGCGCTCAGCCTTTGTTGGCGCTGTCCGTGGTGGGCTTATCGGCGGGGCTGTCGCTAGTGGTTGCCACCGCTGCAGCGCCGGTGTTGCCTGGCTTGGGCGCTTGCCAGCCGATGAATTGGGGGTAGATCGCAGCGACGCCGGCGCCATTGAAATCCCAGCCCTTGCACTGCCCCAGGTGGCGGGGGGGCTGGTCTGATTGGGGGCGGGCAAAGGCCTGGTTCACGCTCTGAAAAGCGGCGGTTGCCATGTTGAACAACAGCTCGCGCATATGGGTGCAGCCCGCAATGCTGCCCAGGTTGGCCTCGATGGCCTTGCGCCAACCCCTGGCCATGCAGCAGCCCACCATTTTTTGCATGGCAGGCAGGGCCAGCGGGCATTCGCCCAGTGGGTGGGCATCCATCGCGACTTCGATGGCAACAACTGTAAGTGTTGTATCAATGGTACAGCGAATCCACATATGGTGAATGGGCTCTCCGGCTTTGCGCTTGCGCTCGCCCGACAGCACCAGGTCATAGGCTTTGGTGTCCACCAGCTCACCTTCGACATCCCAGAGGCCATCCTCGCGCTCGAAGCTGCGGTAGCGCACATCGCGCAAATGTTTGGGGACGCGGTTGGGGACGGGAGACAAAGGCATGGAAAAAGGGTGTCGCGGTGGGATTGTTTTTGTGGATGACCCGGCTTGGTGCAGGCCAGCGCTTGTTTGACGGCGCTGCCATGCCCCCAGTGCTGATCACTATGGGGCTGTTGCTGCGGGCTGTCTGTGCAGCAGGTGACAGGCCGGCTGTGTGCTGCGCTCAGCCCTCCATTGTAAAAACAATCGCGCCGCCGCTGCAGAGCAGGGGCGGCGCCGGGGGGGGGGGGGGGGGGGGGAGGGCGGGTGGAGCGCCCCAGTTCGGTATCAACCGTGGCGGATGGCGACGGTCTTCAGCGTGGTGAAGCCATACAGCGCCTCAAAACCCTTTTCGCGGCCATGGCCGCTGGCCTTGGTGCCGCCAAAGGGCAGCTCCACGCCGCCGCCGGCGCCATAGTTGTTGATAAAGACCTGGCCGCTGCGCAGGCGCTTGGCCACACGGAACTGGCGGCCGCCATCGCGCGTCCAGACGCCGGCCACCAGGCCGAACTGGGTGGCATTGGCCATCTTGATGGCTTCTTCTTCGCTGTCGAAAGCCATGGCGCTCAGCACTGGGCCAAAGATCTCTTCCTGGGCCAGGCGGTGGTCCACGGGCACATCGCGCAGCAAGGTGGGGGCCTGGTAGTAGCCGCCTTCGGGCGCCTCGTCGACGATCTGGCCTTGGGCGACGATGGAGATGCCGTCGTTGTGCGCATCGCTCAGAAAATCCCAGACGCGTTGCTGCTGGGTCTGGCGGATCAGCGGGCCCAGGTCCAGGTCCAGGCTGGCCGGGCCCACGAGCAGCGCTTCGAAGGCGCTGCCCAGGCGAGCGAGCAGGGTTTCGTAGATGCTGCGCTCGACCAGCAGGCGCGAGCCGGCCGAGCAGGTCTGGCCGGAGTTCTGGATGATGGCGTTGATGATGGTCGGGATGGCGGCATCCAGATCGGCATCGGCGAACACGATCTGCGGGCTCTTGCCGCCCAGCTCCAAGGTGCAGGGGCAGTGGCGCTCGGCAGCCGCCTGCTCTATCAAGGTGCCGATGCGGGGGCTGCCGGTAAAGCTGATGTGGTCCACATCAGGGTTGCGGGCCAGTGCATCGCCCACTTCATGGCCAAAGCCGGTGACGATATTGATCGCGCCGGCAGGAAAGCCCACGTCAGCGGCCAGTTGCGCCACGCGGATGAGGCTCAGGCACGCATCTTCCGAGGGCTTGACCACGCAGACATTGCCTGCCGCCAGCGCCGCACCCACGCAGCGGCCAAAAATCTGCATCGGGTAGTTCCAGGGCACGATGTGGCCGGTCACGCCATGGGGCTCGCGCCAGGTCAGCACGCTGAAATCATGGGGGTAGGGAATGGTCTCGCCGTGGAGCTTGTCGGCAGCGCCCGCATAGAACTCGAAATAGCGGCCCAGGGCCAGTGCATCGGCCTTGGCCTGCTTGGTGGGCTTGCCGCAGTCGCGCTGCTCGATGGCGGCGAGTTCGTCGGCGTGCTCGAGCACCTTGGCCGACAGGCGCATCATCAGGCGGCTGCGCTCGGCCGGGCTGGTCTTGCGCCAGACGTTCTCATAGCACAGGCGCGCGGCCTGCACCGCATGGTCCACGTCCTCGGCGTTGCCGCGCTGGATTTCATCAAAGGGTTGGCCGTCCGAGGGGTCAATGACGGGGATGGTCTTGCCCGACAGCGAGGGCACAGAGGCGTTGGCGATGTAATGCAATTGCATGGCGTTGTTCCGTTCTGGGTGCAATAGGCGGCGGAGTCTGCCAGGCGGCAGGCTCGAAACGGCCCCCACAATAGCGCAGGAATGGGGCTGCGCCTACCGGGATGAGCCCGCGGTTGTCACGGGTTTGACCGCCCCATTTGCCCAGGCGCTCGGCATTTTTTGGGCAATGGCTGGCCAATGCACCTAAAATCACGGGGCTTTGCCGCTGGCGGGCCGCTTTTTGCGCGCTGTCGGCCCTCCATTCAATTGACCTCATAGGAATCGCATGTCCTTCGAAAAACTGACCCCTGGCTCCAAGGCCCCTGATGTCTTCAATGTTGTGATCGAAATCTCGGCCAACTCCGCTCCTGTGAAGTACGAAGTGGACAAGGACTCGGGCTGCGTGTTCGTGGACCGCTTCCTGGGTACCGCCATGCACTACCCGTTGAACTACGGCTATGTGCCCCAAACCCTGTCGGGTGATGGCGACCCCGTGGACGTGCTGGTGATGACGCCTTTCCCCCTGCCTACCGGCGTGGTGGTGCCTTGCCGCGCGATCGGCATCCTGCACATGGAAGACGAGTCCGGTGTGGACGGCAAGGTGCTGGCGGTGCCCACCCAAAAGCTGCTGCCTGCCTACGACAAGATCAACCACCTGAGCGACATCCACGACCTGGTGCTCCAGCAGATCTCGCACTTCTTCGAACACTACAAGGACCTGGAAAAGGGCAAGTGGGTGAAGGTTCTGGGCTGGAAGGGCGTGGACGAAGCCCACAAGGAAATCGTGGACGGCATCGCCAACTACAACAAATAAAAAGACGCCGCCTGCTGGGGCCTGTGGCCCTGGCCAGGCAACGCTGACGAAAGCCGGTTTTTCACCGGCTTTTTGCTTTTGGGCGATGCGCCAGGCGCTAAGCTGGCGGGCATATAAAAGCGAAGGAGCGAGCAAGTGGCCGATATTGTCGATTGCGTGGTGATTGGTGCGGGGGTGGCGGGGCTGGCTGTCGCCCGCGAGCTGGCCTTGGCCGGGCGTGAGGTGCTGGTGCTGGAGGCGCAGGATGCTATTGGCACGGGCACCAGCTCGCGCAACAGCGAAGTGATCCATGCCGGCATCTACTACGCCCAGGGCTCGCGCAAGGCGCGCTGGTGTGTGGAGGGCAAGGCCCTGCTGTATGCCTACTGCCAGGAGCGCGGCATTGACCACCAGCGCTGCGGCAAGCTGATTGTGGCCACGTCGGAGGCGCAACGCGCCAAGCTGCAGGACATTGCCCGCCATGCCGCTGCCAACGGTGTCGATGACCTGGTGCTACTCAGCCGCGAGGAGGCCAGGGCCATGGAGCCCGCGCTGGAATGCGTGGCCGCGCTGCATTCGCCCAGCACCGGCATTGTCGACAGCCACGGGCTGATGCTGAGCCTGCAGGGCGATCTGGAAAACGCCGGTGGCATGGTGGTGTTCAACAGCCCGCTGGCCGCCGCCCGCTGCGAAGAGGGCGGCATCCTGCTGCGCACCGAAGACGGCACCGAGCTGCAGGCCAGGACCGTGGTCAATGCCGCAGGCCTGTGGGCGCCCGATCTGGCGCGCAAGTTCGAAGGCGCTGACTTGTCGCAGCTGCCCAGGGCCCACTATGCCAAGGGCAACTATTTCACCTTAAGCGGCCGCGCGCCGTTCAAGCAGCTGATCTACCCGGTCCCCGAAGTGGGTGGCCTGGGTGTGCACCTGACCCTGGACCTGGGCGGCCAGGCCAAGTTTGGCCCGGATGTGCAGTGGGTGGACAGCGCCGATGACCTGGTGGTGGACCCGGCACGGGGCGACGCCTTTTATGCTGCTGTGCGCCGCTACTGGCCCGACCTGCAGGATGGCGCGCTGGCAGCCGGTTACGCCGGTATCCGGCCCAAGATCAGTGGCCCGGGAGAGCCCGATGCCGACTTTGTGCTGCAAGGCCCTGAGGTGCATGGCGCACCGGGCCTGTTCCACCTGCTGGGCATCGAATCGCCCGGGCTGACCAGCTGCCTGGCCATTGCCAAGGCGGTGAACGAAGCGGTGGCCCAGGAAGCGGCTTGACCGCCGTCAAGGGGCAGGTGCGCAGGACCTGCGATGCGCAGCTAAATGCGACAAAAGCCACAGTTTGACGGCGATAGTCGGAATCTTCTGACAGGCAGGGCTGCATATCGGAACCCGTGGCTGTCGCTTTCTCCGTTAACATGTAACGGAGCTTGCGCCCTGCAGCAGCCAGCCCTGGCTGCGCAGGGTGGATGCGGAACTTTCCTGTAGCCTGACCAAGAAAAGGATGATGAACATGCGTAAATCCAATTTGCTGAGCGATACCGTTGAGAATGCCCAGGCTGATCTGGAAAAACTGGTGAGCGATCTGCGCGGCGTGCTGTCGAGCAAGGACCTGGACGGCGTGCCCGACATCAAGCAACTGCGCCAACGCCTGGAAGACAGCGCGGGTGATGCCCGTGAAGGCGCTGTGCGCGCGGCACAAGAAGCCGCCCGCCAGGCCAAGGAAGCTGCGCTGGCAGCTGACCGCTATGCCCATGACGAGCCCTGGCGCGTTGCCGGTGCAGCGCTGGCCGTCGGCGCGCTGATCGGTTTTATCTTCTCGCGCCGCTAAGCTGAGCCCGAAGCCAGCGTGGGCACCATGGCCGCGCTGACAAGGCCCGCCGGGCCGACACCAAGAACAAGGGGCACCCAGGTGCCCCATATGCACGAGGAGAGTCCATGAACTGGTTGTCTGTGCTGGGCGTCGATGACATGCTGGCGCGCTTTCGCGCCTTGCTGTCGGAAAGCGCCATAGCGGCTGAAGACCGAATGGATCTGCTGGCCATTGAATGGCAGGAGCAGAAAAAGAACCTGATCTGGCTGGTCCTGATGGGTTTGGTGGTCGCGGGTCTGACCATTGTGGCCCTGACGGTGCTCTCGGGCGCCATCATCATTTCTTTCTGGGATACGCCTAACCGCATGCTGGCCACCTGGCTGGTAGCCGGTGTCTGGCTGGTGCTGTGGCTGGGCGTGCTGGCCTTCCTGTACCTGACCACGAAGAAGGCCGCCAACCCCTTCCAGCTGACCAAGACCGTGCTGCGCCAGGACTGGCAAGCGGTCAAGGGCCGTCTCAAGTAATGCAAGGGACCCAAGCGATGATCAACCCCAGCAAAGACGCGGAGCTGCAACTGCTGCAGGCCACCGACCCGCAAGCGCGAGAAGTGCTGCTGCGCATCCAGAACCAGCGCGAGCGCCTCGATGGCCGCCGCTTGGCGCGTGAGCAAGCCTTGGCGCTGCGCCGCGATGCCACCGGCGGCCAGCACCACCCCATGGCCTATGGCACCCTGGCCGAGCGCCTGATCAGCTTTGGCCGCGAGCATCCGCTGGTCTGCGCTGGCCTGGTGGGCGCCGGCCTGCTGCTGGGGCCGCGCAAGCTCATTCGCATGGCCACCATTGCGATGCCCATTGTGATGAAGCTGCGCCGCAACCACTGAGCAGCGCCAAGCGCGCTGGCTCAGCACTGCGCCACAGCCCTAAGACCGCCATGCCGCCCTGCATGGCGGTTTTTTTTTTGTGCCGCATTGCCATACGCGTATTCCCGAAGATAGGGACTGCCCGCTTGCTGCCAGCGATCTCGTGGCGAAAAATGGCTTCAAGCGCCGCTGATGTGGGTAGAATGCGCGGCGCGCTGTGTATATACGCATTGCGTGATGCACTTGTCTTGTGCGTGTGTCTGCCGCTGCAAGCGCTGTCGCTTGGCAGCCAGCCACACGTTGCTGCTCTCAATGCAGGAGCGCTCACAGGCGGGTGCAGCACGTTGGCACAAGACACGGTACAGAACTTGCTTCTCTCGCCCGCCCACTTGGATGGCAAGTGGATCTCACCCCTAAGGAGTTTCTTGATGACTACACGGCGTCGTATTGTTCAAACCTGCCTGGCTGCACTGCCCCTCGCGCTGGCTGGCCTGTCGGCTGCCCCGGCCTGGGCGCAGACCAAGGTGAAGGTCGCGGCGGTCTACACCGTGCCGTACGAGCAGCAATGGGTCAGCCGCATCCATGAGGCACTGAAGGCCGCCGAGGCGCGTGGCGAGATCGAGTACAAGTCCAGCGAAAACGTGGCCAATGCCGACTATGAGCGCGTGATGCGCGAGTACGCCACCGGCGGCGCGCAGCTGATGTTTGGTGAGGTGTTTGGTGTGGAAGCGGCGGCGCGCAAGGTCGCCAAGGACTTTCCCAAGACCGCCTTTGTGATGGGTTCGTCGGGCAAGATCCAGGCGCCCAACTTCAGCGTGTTCGACAACTACATCCAGGAGCCCGCCTACCTGTCGGGCATGGTCGCTGGCGGCATGAGCAAGACCAACAAGATCGGCATGGTCGGCGGCTTCCCCATCCCCGAAGTCAACCGCCTGATGCACGCCTTCATGGCGGGTGCCAAGGAAACCAATCCCAAGGTGGAGTTCACCGTCAGCTTCATCAACAGCTGGTTTGATCCACCCAAGGCCAAGGAAGCGACTTTTGCGATGATCGACAAGGGTGCCGATGTGCTCTACGCCGAGCGTTTTGGCGTGAGCGATGCGGCCAAGGAAAAGGGCAAACTGGCGATTGGCAATGTGATCAACACCCAGGCGCAGTACCCTGACACCGTGGTGGCCTCGGCGCTGTGGCACATGGAGCCGAGCGTCGAGCGCGCGATCAAGGCGGTCAAGGACGGCAGCTACAAGGCCGAGGACTACGGTCCGTACTCGATGATGAAGTACAAGGGCTCGTCGCTGGCACCGTTTGGCACCTTCGAGAAGAAGCTGCCGGCCGACCTGATCGCCAAGGTGCAGGCCAAGCAGGCCGACATCCTGTCGGGCAAGTTCGTCGTGAAGGTCGACGACTCGCAACCCAAGTCCACGGCCAAGTAAGCCGGGCCTGGATTGCCTAGGCGCTGGGCTCTGGCAGCTCGGCGCCACCAACTTCCAGCTCCGGCCCATGCCGGGGCTGTTTTTGTGCCAGCTGCCAGGCCCGTCGCCTGCCCAGCGAACCCAGCGGCCCTTTGCCCATGTCTCTTCCAAGTTCCTCTCCTGTCGTGCTCCAGCTGCACGGCATCACCAAACGCTTTGGCCCGCTGGTGGCCAATGACGGCATTTCGCTGACCCTGCACCGGGGCGAGATCGTGGCCTTGCTGGGCGAGAACGGCGCGGGCAAATCCACCTTGATGTCGATCCTGTTTGGCCACTATGTGGCCGATGCGGGGCGCATTGATGTGATGGGCCAGGCGCTGCCGCCGGGCCAGCCGCGCGCCTCGCTGGCTGCGGGCATCGGCATGGTGCACCAGCACTTTGCGCTGGCCGACAACCTGAGCGTGCTGGACAACATCATGGTGGGCAGCGAATCGCTGCTGCGCCTCAAGTCAGCCAAGCGCCAGGCCCGCGCCAAGCTGGTCGAGGTCGCGCGCCAGTTTGGCCTGGTGGTCGATCCGGATGCGCGCGTGGGCAGCCTGTCGGTGGGTGAGCGCCAACGGGTGGAAATCCTCAAGGCGCTGTACCGGGGCGCCAAGATCTTGATTCTGGACGAGCCCACCGCCGTGCTGACCCCGCAGGAGAGCGAGGCGCTGTTTGCGACCCTGTCCCAGATGGTGGCCCAAGGCCTGTCGATCATCTTCATCAGCCACAAGCTGGGCGAAGTGCTGCGCGTGGCCGACCGCGTCGCCGTGCTGCGCCACGGCAAGCTGGTGGCCGAGGCGCCAACCGCAGGCAGCACGCAGGCGCAGCTGGCGCAGTGGATGGTGGGCGAGGCGGTGAGTCTGCCCGAGCGCCAACCTGCCGCCAAGGTGGGCAATGAGGTCTGCAGCCTGCGCAATGTGCACACCACGGCATCGGCCAAATCCACCGCGCGCGATCGCCTGGTGGATGTGTCGCTGGTGCTGAGGGCCGGGGAGATGGTGGCAATTGCCGGTGTCTCGGGCAACGGCCAGGTGGCCTTGGCCGATATGCTCTGCGGCATGCGCCGCCCGGGCCAGGGCAGCGTGCAGTACCTGGGCGCGCCGATGCCGGCGTCGGCCGTGGCCCTGGTCGCCCAGGGCGTGGCGCGCATCCCGGAAGACCGCCATGGCACCGGCGTGGTCGGTGATTTGCCGGTGTGGGAAAACGCGGTGTCCGAGCGGCTGCGCAGCCCCTGGTTCTCACGCTGGGGCTGGGTGCGCCGTGCGCAGGCACGCAGCCAGGCCCAGCATGTGTCCCAGCAGTTCGATGTGCGCGGCGGTGGGCTGGATGCGCCTGCCCGTTCGCTGTCCGGCGGCAATATGCAAAAGCTGATCCTGGGCCGGGCGCTGTTAGCACCCCAAGGCGCCGAGGGCATGGCGCCGCGCCTGATTGTGGCGCACCAGCCTACCTGGGGCCTCGATATTGGCGCGGTGCGCTTTGTGCACCAGCAGTTGCTGGCGGCCCGCGATGCCGGCGCTGCAGTGCTGCTGATCTCGGACGACCTGGACGAGGTGCTGGCGCTCGGAGACCGCATCGGCGTGATGCACGAGGGGCATCTGTTCCCCGTGCTGCCTTTTGCGGACTGGAGCCGCGAGACCATCGGTCTGGCCATGGCCGGATCTCCTATGACAGCGCCTGCGCGCCAGGGCTGAGAGACTGCAATGCGTATAGAAAAAAGAGCAACCCCCTCGAAGCTGGCCATGGTGGCTGCGCCCTTGGGTGCGGTGGTATTTACCTTGGCCATCAGCGGCTTGCTGGTGCTATGGGCGGGTGCGCCCGTTGGTGCTACTTATGTGGCGCTGTTCAAAGGGGCCTTTGGCTCGCTGTTTGCGCTGTCGGAGACCTTGACGCGCGCCGTGCCGCTGATCCTGACGGGGCTGGCGGCTGCGGTGGCTTTCCGCGCACGGCTGTTCAATATCGGTGCCGAAGGCCAGCTCTATGCCGGCGCGGTGGCGGCCGTGGCGGTGGGCGGCATGCATGGCGGCACGGGCTTTGAGCTGCCCATTTATCTGCTGTTTCCGCTGATGCTGCTGGCAGCAGCACTGGCTGGCGCGGCCTTGCTGCTGGGCCCGGCCTTGATGAAGACCAAGCTGGGCGTGGACGAGGTGGTGACCACCTTGCTGCTGAACTTTGTCATGCTGCTGGCCGTGTCCTACCTGCTCGATGGCCCGATGAAAGACCCGATGGCGATGGGCTGGCCGCAGAGCGTGGCGCTGCAGGGCGACCTGGAGCTGGGCAAGCTGATTGCGCAGACCCGTTTGCACAACGGCTTGCTGATGGCGGTGGGCCTGGCGGTCGCGTTGTGGCTGCTGCTGCAGCGGGCCGTGCCGGGCTTTGACATCCGCGCAGCCGGCGCCAACCCCCGCGCAGCGGCCTTTGCCGGCGTGCCGGTGACCCGCACCGTCGTGCTGGTGGCGCTGCTGTCGGGCGGGCTCGCGGGCCTGGCCGGCGCCATCGAGGTGGCGGGCCGCACCAGCTACCTGACCCTAGACATGTCGCCCGGCTATGGTTACAGCGGCATCGTGATTGCGATGCTGGCCGGCCTGCACCCGCTGGGTGTCGTGGCCTCGGCCGTGTTTGTGGCCGGCATGCTGGTGGGAGCCGACAGCATGAGCCGCGCCGTCGGCGTGCCCAATGCGATTGCCGATGTGATCGTGGCCGCCTCGCTCTTGTCGGTGCTGGTGGCCAGCCTGATGACCCAATACCGCCTGCGCAGAAAGTGAGCGCTGTGATGTTGAAACCCCAAAAACAGACGGCAGCGCGAGGTGCAGCATGAGCGATGTGATGGATATTTTGGCCAATGCCTCCTTCTGGGTGGCCGTGCTGCGTACAGCCACGCCGCTGCTGCTGGGCACGCTGGGGGTGCTGCTGTGCGAGCGCGCCGGCGTGCTGAACCTGGGCATCGAGGGCATCATGGTGGCCGGTGCCTTTACCGGCTGGCTGACCGTGTATGCCGGCCACGGCCTGTGGACGGGCGTGCTGGTGGCCGCGCTCACCGGCGCGGTGCTGGGCAGCCTGCATGCCTGGCTGACGGTGGGTCTGGCGCTGTCGCAGCACGTATCGGGCCTGGGCATCACGATGCTGGCTACGGCCTTGTCGTACTACGGTTACCGCGTGAGCTTTCCCAAGGTGAACACGCCGCCCACGATCACGCCGTTTGAGGCCATGGACTGGCTGCCGATTCCGATTCTGGGCGACCAGACCGCCTTGACCTTGCTGGCGCTGCTGCTGGTGCCGCTCTTGGCCTGGGTGCTGTTTCGCACGCCGCTGGGTTTGGCGGTTCGCATGGTGGGCGAGAACCCGCAGGCCGCAGAAGGCCAGGGTGTGGCCGTGATGGCGGTGCGCAGCGGTGCGATCATTGCGGGCTCGGCGCTGATGGGGGTGGCCGGTGCCTTTTTGACCCTGTCGGCCTTCAATGCCTTTTTCTTCAACATGGTTAACGGCCGGGGCTGGATCTGCGTGGCGCTGGTGGTGTTTGCCTCCTGGCGGCCGGGCAAGGCTTTGCTGGGCGCGCTGCTGTTTGCGTTCTTCGACGCACTGCAGCTGCGCCTGCAGCAGTCGGGCGATGGCCTCGTGCCTTACCAGTTCTATCTGATGTTGCCGTACCTGCTGTCGATCCTGGCGCTGGTGCTGGTGGCCCGCAAAGCTGCCTATCCGCAGGCGCTGATGAAACCCTACCGCAAAGGCGAGCGCTGAGCCGCGCTTCGCGCCCCACGATGCAGACCCTGGTCTGCCTACAAGGATAAAAAATGCTTGATTTATTGATTCGCAATGCCAGCCTGCCCGATGGCCGCAAGAACATGTCGGTCGCCGTGCAGGACGGCAAGATTGCCGAGGTGAGCGAGGGCCTGCAGGCGCCCGCTGCCGAGGTGGTGGACGCCCAGGGCCTGCTGCTGAGCCCACCCTTTGTGGACCCGCATTTCCACATGGATGCCACCCTGAGCTATGGCATGCCGCGTGTGAACGAAAGCGGCACCTTGCTCGAAGGCATTGCGCTGTGGGGCGAACTCAAGCCCCAGCTGACGCATGAGGCGCTGGTCGAGCGTGCCTTGGCCTACTGCGACTGGGCGGTGGCGCGCGGCCTGCTGGCCATTCGCAGCCATGTGGACACCAGCGACCCGAGCCTGCTGCCGGTCGAAGCCATGCTCGATGTGCAAAAGCGCGTGGCGCCCTATATCGACCTGCAGCTGGTGGCCTTTCCGCAAGACGGCGTGCTGCGCACACCGGGCGGGCTGGACAACCTGCAGCGCGCGCTCGACCTGGGCGTCGATGTCGTCGGCGGCATTCCGCACTTTGAGCGCACCATGGCCGATGGGGCAGAGAGCGTGCGCATTCTCTGCGAGCTGGCCGCCGAGCGCGGCAAGCGGGTGGACATGCACTGCGACGAGTCGGACGACCCGATGTCGCGCCATGTGGAAACCCTGGCCTACCACACGCAGCGCCTGGGCCTGCAGGGCCGCGTGACTGGCTCGCACCTGACCTCCATGCACAGCATGGACAACTACTACGTCAGCAAGCTGATGGCCTTGATGGCCGAGGCGCAGCTGGGCGTTGTCAGCAACCCCTTGATCAATATCACGATCCAGGGCCGCCATGACACTTACCCCAAGCGCCGTGGCATGACGCGCGTGCCCGAGCTGATGGCCGCAGGCCTCACGGTGGCCTTTGGCCATGACTGCGTGATGGACCCCTGGTACAGCCTGGGTTCGGGCGATGCGCTGGAGGTGGCCAGCATGGGCCTGCATGTGGCGCAGATGACCAGCCGCGCCGGCATGCAGCAGTGCTTTGATGCGATCACCTGCAACCCCGCACGCCTCTTGGGCCTGCAAGGGTATGGCATTGAAAAGGGCGCCCATGCCGACTTTGTGCTGCTGCATGCCAAGGACCCGGTGGAGGCCCTGCGCCTCAAAGCCACGCGCCTGGGCGTATGGCGCCGTGGCCAGCGCATTGCCAGCACACCGGCACCGGTGGCTAGCTTGAACTTGCCAGGGCGACCTGCCAGCACCACGCTGCTGAGCGCGCGCTAAGCGGCGCCTTTCAGCGCTGCTGCAAGTGCTGCTGCAAGCGCTTGCGGATCGGCTCGAACTCCGGTGTCGCGCTGCGCTTGACCGGGTCGGGCAGGCCTTTTTCCATCGCATCCCAGTAGCGCCAGTCCACCTTGGCCTGGCCCAGTTCGTAGTCCATGGCGTCCCAGGCATCTTCGCGAAAGCTGTAGAAGGCCCAGTGGTAGCGCTTGTCCTCGGTATAAGACAGAACATCGTCCAGGTACTGGCTGCAGCTGCCGAGCATGCGCACACAGCCAAACTCGCCCATGACAATTTGCTCCGGCGCAATCGCCAAGGAGCGCGCCCAGCTGTTGACGGCACCCAGGTACTGGGCCACGCGCTGCTGGTTCCAGGGCTGGGTCTTGCCGGCAAACGGCACCTCGCCCGGGTAGCGGTAGGGCTGCTTGCGCTTCATGTTGGGGGTGCTGGTGGCCTGGTAGGGCTCGTACATATGAAAGCTGTAGAGCACCCGTTTGTCAGCCAGCGCTTCGGGCCAGTAAGCGAAGGCATCGGCCGCACCATACCAGCCGGCATCGACCATGATGGGCGTGTCCGGGTCGACTGCCCGGATCTGGGCAATCAGGTACTGGTAGAACGCGGGCAGGTCGCGCGACCCGCCTTTCGCCTTCGCATACCAGGCCTGCATCGCCTGGGCGCTGGCATGCTCGGGCATGCCGCCTTGTTTTTCGGGCGCGGGCTCGTTGATCAGGTTATAGGCCGCTATGCCGGGCGTGTCCTTCAAGGCGCGGGCGAGGTCCTGCCAAAACTGGCCGGCGGTCTTCCAGTGCGCCCGGTCCTGCCAGATGCGGTCATCAAACTGCCCCTGGTTGTTTTGCGACCAGCGTGACAGCGGCAGGGACAGCGGCGCAATCACCACTTTGAGCCCCGCCGCATGGGCCTTGGCTACCGATGCCTGGAGCGTGGCAAGGTCCGATGCCACCAGCTGCTGGTAGTCGTCCGCATTGCCCATCAAAAAATCGCGCTGCGCAGGCTTCCATTTGTCATACGACAGCCGTACCCAGCTGGCGCCGTAGCCGCGCAGCGCTTCGTAATAGTGGGCATCCGGCGGCAAGCGGTTAAAGCTGTTGCCGCCCCTTTGTGTGGTGGTCCAGAAGGCCGCCAGGTCGGCCGCTTCGGCTGCTTGCACGGATGCGGACAGCGCCATCGCGACGGCCAGGCTGGGTACAGAGATCTTGAACATCGAAGCAGGGCGTTGAAGGCCGGTGACGGGGGATGCGGCAGATGCTATCACTGGTAATGCTTTGATTGATTTCTGTTTGCAACGGGCTTGGGCGCTATTTCTGGCCGCTTTCCGAGGCATATCGCCGGGCCCAGCCCTTGCGCTTGCTCACACAATGGCTTGGCGATCTCGTTGGTGTTGGAGAAAGCCGGAGACCCGGGTGGCGCTTCTGCTTTTTAGGGATGACCAGGCAGGCTTGGCACCGCTTCCTGGCTGCCACCCTCAGTCAGCAGCCATTGCCGCAGCTGCGCAAAGGCGGGAGACTGCATGCGATCGGGCCGGTAGCACAGGTAGTGGCCATGCTCGACGGCGGTGGCTCCTTCGAATGGCGTGACCAGCACGCCTTCTGCCAGTTCGTCTTCGACCAGGATGAGGGGAACAAAGGCGATGCCCAGACCACAGCGCGCTGCCTGAATCAAGGCCGAGTACTGCGCAAACCGAGGGCCCGCAATCAGCAACTGGTGGGTGATGCCATGGGCAGCGGCCCATTGCGACCAGGCGCCCTGGGCTTCTTCATGGTGCAGCAAGGTATGGGCCAGCACATCGGCGGGGTCCTGGATCTTGTGCAGGCCCTGCATCAGCGCGCTGGAAGCGATAACCACGAATTCGCGCCCGGCGATGTATTCGTTGACCACACCGGCGTAGTCGGCTGGGTTGTAGCGGATGGCGGCATCGACATGGGCCGGCAGGTTCTCCAGCGGCGCCAGATGGCGGCTGAAGCTCAAGGTGGCGCGGGGGTGGGCCTGGCGAAAGCGCGGCAGGCGGGGAATGAGCCAGCGGGTGAAAAAGGTCGGCACGCAGCTGAGGGTCAGCACATTCGTGTCCGCGCCGGCGCGGACCTCGTAGGTGGCGGTCTCCAGGCTGCGCAGGCTGCCCGTGATCTTGAGCCAGTAGCTGCGGCCCACGGGCGTGAGCTCTACACCGCGCCCCAGCTTTTGCAGCAGGGCCGTGCCCAGAAAGCCCTCCAGCGAGGCAATCTGCTTGCTCACGGCGCTGGTGGTCACGCACAGCGAGGAGGCAGCCAGGGTCAGGCTGGAATGGCGGGCCACGGCGTCGAGCGCGAGCAGCTCCTGGATGGTGGGGCAGTCCCGTTTCATAGTCTCAGTCAGTGGTTTTGTTGATGAAAAGTAGCCAGAACACTTTCCATTAATTCAATGATGGTGCCGCATTGTCACAGCAATGCAATACCAATATAAGGCCCGATCGCTACACTAACGTGTCTGAAAAGGAAAGTATTAATTTTTTACTGGGAGACAAGATGGTTCGTGGCATTGCCATCGTCTATGGCCTGTATCTGCTGCTGCCGATGGCATTGTTGGCCGTGGGCAGCTTTGGGCAGAACTGGACCAATAGCTTGCTGCCTTCGGGTTTCACCGGGCAGTGGTACATGGATTTGTGGAGCGACCCGTCGTTCCGCAAGGGCTTCATCTCCAGCCTAGTGGTAGCGCTGTCCACCTGCGCGATCAACGCGGTGCTGGCGCTGCCGCTGGCCTATTCCCTGCACCAGGGTGCAACGCGCGGCCGCGCTTTCGCAGCCCGCATCGTGAGCGCCATGCCCGTTGCCGTGCCCGCCATCACGCTGGGCTTCGGCTACATGATTGTCTTCAACACCGACACCTTGCCCTGGCTGGGCAGCACACCGCTGCTGATTGCCGCGCATGTGATTGCAACCCTGCCTTATCTCACCAACACCTTGCTGACCGACCTGCGCCACCTCGGCATCGAGCGGCTGGAGCAGGCGGCCGCCACCTTGGGCGCGGGCGAATGGCAGCGCTTCAGCGGCATCGTGCTGCCCAGCCTGCGCCAGAGCATGCTCTCCGGGCTGGTGATGGTGGCGGCGCTGTCGATCGGGGAGTTCAACCTCTCCAATCTGCTGGTCGGTTTCCAGAACCGCACCTACCCGGTGGTGCTGCTGCAGGCCTTCTATGGCGCAACCGGCTTTGCCTGCGCTGCTACGGTGATCCTGCTGCTGCTGGCCAGCCTGGCAGCGCTTCTGTCTTCTTCTCTTTTGCGTAAATCCCCATGAGCCTGACTTTCCAGAACGTCAGTTACCGCTACCCCGGCAGCCAGCAAGGGCTGCACGAGGTGTCCTTTGACATTGGCGAGGGCGAGCTGGTGGCGGTGATCGGCCCCAGCGGCTCGGGCAAGTCCACCCTGCTCAAGCTGGTTGCGGGGCTGGAGACCGGCTACCAGGGCCGCATCGCACTGGCTGGCCAGGACATGGCGGGCACGCCGGTGCACCTGCGCGGTATTGGCATGGTGTTCCAGAGCTATGCGCTGTTTCCGCACCTGTCGGTGCGGGACAACGTGGCCTACGGGCTGGCGCTGCGCAAGATGCCAGCCGCACAGCGCCATGCCCGGGCGGCAGAGCTCTTGGAGGTGGTGGGCCTGTCCGATTTTGCGCAGCGCGGTGTGCAGCAGCTCTCCGGCGGGCAGCAGCAGCGGGTGGCGCTGGCGCGCGCGCTGGCCATCGATCCGCGTGCGCTGCTGCTGGACGAGCCGCTGTCTGCGCTGGATGCCAGCGTGCGGGGCCATCTGCGCGACCAGATCCGTGCCCTGCAGCAGCAGTTTGGTGCCACCACCTTGCTGGTCACCCACGACCAGGAAGAGGCGCTGGCCATGGCCGACCGCGTGGCGGTGCTCAAGGAAGGGCGGCTGCTGCAGATTGCCACGCCCAAGGAAATTTACGACATGCCGAACTGCCGCGCCGTGGCGGAGTTCGTCGGGCTCTCCACCATATTGGAAGGGCAGGTGGCCTCCAGCGGCCGCGTGGACTTTGGTTTTGCCGAGCTGTCCGTGCCCACCGGCAGCCATCGCCCCGGGCAGAAGGTGCATGCGCTGATCCGCCCCGAGCATATTGAGCCAGACCCGCAGCCTGGGCAGACCAATACCTTGCAGGGCCGTGCGGGGGCCTGTCGTTACCTAGGGTCGCTCACGCGCTATGACTTTGCGGTGGAGGGCGCGCCGCGCGCCTTCCTGGCCGAAGGCCGGCAGCCGGCAGGCCAGGCCATTGCCATCGCGCCCGAGCACATTCGCTTGCTGGATGCCTGAGTACAGCACCAACCATTTAGCACCACACCGACACCAAACTTTTCAACGAAGGAAAACCGCTATGCAACGCCGACATCTCATCCAAGCCGCTGCTGCCTTGCCTTTGGCTGCCCTGGTCCAGCGCACATCCTGGGCACAAGAGGGCGCGGAACTCTATGCCGGAGAAAAAGAGCTCTACGAGCTGGCCAAAAAAGAAGGTTTTTGCGTCTCCTTCGACACCGGCCCGGAATGGGCCAACTGGAAGGCCTTGTTTGCCGAGTTCAAGAAGCGCTACCCCGATGTCGAGCTGAGCTACAACGACCTGGGATCGGCAGCTACCGTGGTCGCGCTGGAGAAGATGCGCCGCCGCCCCCAGGCAGACACCGCGTACTACTTTGCGGCCTCGGCCGTCGATGCCGCGAAGAAGGATGTGGTCGCGCCTTTCAAGCCCATCCACTTCGACAAGTTGCCCGAGGTGTTCCGTGAGGCAGAAGGGCGCTGGTTCACCATCCACACCTTGAACATCGCCTTCCTGGTGAACAAGAAGCTGGTCAAGAATGTGCCCACCGGCTGGGCCGATCTGCTCAAGCCCGAGTACAAGAACAGCGTGACCTACCTGGATCCCCGCAGTGCCGGCGTGGGCCAGGTGCTGACCTTGGCCGCAGCCTACGGCAACGGTGGCAGCGTAGACAATGTCAAGCCCGGCACGGACTACCTGGGCAAGCTGCATGCCGCAGGCAACGTGCAGCGCGTGGAGGGCACCACCCCTTATGCCAAGTTCATCAAGGGTGAGATCCCGATCTGGATCGGCTACGAGAATGACGGCCTCAAGGCCAAGCATAGCGACGGCATGGGCGAGGCCTGCGAAGTTGTCATCCCCAAGGAGGCCAGCGTGGCCGCGCCCTACGCCATCAGCCTCGTCAAGGGCGGCCCCAACCCGAACGCCGGCAAGCTGTGGCTGAACTTCATCATGAGCGAGGCCGGCCAGCAGCTCTTTGCCAAGGGCTTCGTGCGGCCTGCCGTTCCAGGCGTCAAGCTGCCCGACGATGTGGCTAGCAAGCTGCCTGCGGCAGCGCAGATCCGTCCGCTCGATGTCATCAAGGCCTCGGCCAAGAAGGCCGAGATCGACCAGCTCTGGGCGCAGGCCACGCTGGGTCGCTCATGAGCGGTTGGATCCGCCGTTTTGGCGCCTGGCCTGCCTGGTGCTTTATGGCGCTGTTCTTTGTGTTGCCCCTGGCATCGTTGGTGCCCGAGGCCATGGCGGACGGCGGCAGCGCCTTTGCCCGCTTGTGGGGCAACCCGCTGCTGGGCCGGGCCGTGCTGAACACCTTGGTGCTGGGCCTGACCGCTGGTGCAGTCTCTGGCTTGGTGGGCACGGTGATCGCCATTGAGCTGGGGCGCCAGCCGCTGCAGCGCCGGCGCTGGATGATGACCTTGCTGGGGCTGCCGCTGGCCTTCTCGGGCCTGGTGATCGCCTATGGCTTCATCCTGGCCTTTGGGCGCTCGGGCTTTGTCACACAGCTGCTGGTGGCGCTGGGCTTTGACGGCGCCGCTGTGGGCAGCTGGATCTATGGCACGGTCGGCCTGGGCTGCGCCTATGCCTACTACCTGGTGCCCCGCGTGGCGCTGTCGCTCTACCCGGTGTTTGCCAACCTCGATCTGCGGCCCATGCTGGCGGCGCGCACCTTGGGCGCCACGCGATGGCGCGCGTTCCGCGACACGGTGGTGGCCGAGGTGGCGCCATCGGTGGCGTCCAACGCCTGCCTGGTGGCTGCCATTGCGATGGGCACCTACGGCACGGCGCTGGCGTTGGTGGGGACGCAGCTCAACATTCTTCCGCTGATGCTGTTTGCACAGGTCAGCGATGGCGGATCGGACCTGAGCGTCGCATCTGCCTTGTCATTGCTTTTGATGGCGCTGTGCGTCATCGTCATGGGATTGGGAGACACGATTGCACGCCAACGCGAAACACATGCAGCAGGATCACATTGATGCGCTGGGCTTGCCGCCCGGGTTGACGGACGCACTGCGGCGGCTGGCCAGGCACCAGGCCAGCCCGGCGCGCCACCGCCGGCCGGTGGGGGTCATTGGGCCGGGTGATGCCGATGGGCAGGTCTATGCCGATGCGCGCCTGATTGCACGCGCGCTGGCTGCCGCCGGCATGGCCATCGTCTGCGGGGGGCGCGGCGGTGTGATGGCTGCAGCCTCACAGGGCGCCACCGAAGCGGGCGGGGTCGCCATCGGCATCCTGCCCGAAGAAGACGAGCGCCATGCGAATCCCTATCTCAGCGTGGCCTTGCCCACCGGGATCGGTGAAATGCGCAATGCCTTGATTGCGCGCAGTGCCCTGTGCCTGGTTGCCGTGGGCTACAACATGGGAACGCTCTCCGAGATGGCCCTGGGCCTAAAGTGGGAGCGCCCGGTGTTTGTGCTGCACGGCAAGCTGTCCTTGCCCGGCGCGGTGGAGGTAGCGGATGTGCAGCAGATGCTGGGCTGCGTCGTGGACTGCCTTTTGGGCGATGCTGCGTGTGCCTGAATGCCGGCGATGCTGGCGGTGCGGGCGATAGCGCCCGCATGTTGGCCTGGTTCCTAAGGCCTAAGCACGCCCCGCAGGGAAGAGGCCGAAGCTGCAGTTCACGCAAGGCTTGGCGTGTAGTTTGTACGACCTAGGCGTACTCCACCCTCGCCGCTAAATTGGGGAACTCGTTCTGCATGTCGTCCAGTAGCCATGGCCGCATTTCAGCAGGCGTTGGACGATAGCCCTCTGAACCCTATATTTCTACCGAGGGATGTTTACGGACTGCGCAGCGAGCCCATCGCGCAGGGACATAAGAAATGGCAGCCTCGGCTGCCACTTTTTGTGCCTGGGACCTGTCCCAGGCTTGCACTTGTGCGACTGCCGTATCAGTCTGCAGTAGGCGGCACATAGCCGACGGCCGCATCGGCGCCTTCGCCAAAGAAATGGTTTTCCATCTGGCGGGCCAGGTACTGGCGGGCGCGCTGGTCGGCCAGGTTCAGGCGGTTTTCATTGACCAGCATGGTCTGGTGCTTGAGCCAGCCAGCCCAGGCTTCCTTGCTGACGTTTTCCCACAGGCGCTTGCCCAGCTCACCAGGGTAGGGGGGAAAGTCGAGGCCCTCGGCTTCTTTGTGCAGTTTGACGCAGTTGACCATACGTGCCATGGGAGATGCTTCCTTCGTTGGGTTGACGCTGTTGCACTGGCAGGGTGCTTGCCCGATGCTGCCGCAGTCTGCGGGCGGGTTGCCCAGCATGGCCTGCTTTGCCCGCACCACCAACCAGGGTTGGGGCACTGGCGAGCTTCCTGCCTTGCCAGCCCCGAAACCGGGCCTGGCAGATGCCTTTTCGCGTCTTGTTAATAAGTTTCAGTCATAAAAAACTGAATTAATAGTAGTTTGAGTTTTTATGGCCGCGTTTCAGAATGTGTTCAAGCCTAACAAGCCCTACGACTTTTGCCATTCTGAAAGTGTTCCATGCAACAACGCCGCCACTTTATCAAGTTTCCGATAGCCGCAGCCGCAGTCGCGTCTCTGATGGCGCTGGCACCCGCAGTTTTTAGCGGCGCAGCCCATGCCCAGGCACCAGCACCGGTGACCTTGCTCAACGTGTCCTACGACCCGACCCGTGAGCTGTACAACCAGTTCAACCAGGCCTTTGCCAAGCACTGGAAGGACACGACCGGCCAGACCGTGACCATCAAGCAGTCGCATGGCGGCTCAGGCAAGCAGGCGCGCGCCATCATCGATGGCATCGAAGCCGATGTGGCCACCTTGGCGCTGGCCGGCGACATTGATGCGCTGAACAAGCACGGCCAGCTGGTGCCGGCCGATTGGCAAAAGCGCCTGCCGCTCAACAGCGCGCCTTACACCTCGACCATTGTGTTCCTGGTCAAAAAGGGCAATCCCAAGGGCATCAAGGACTGGGGCGATCTGATCAAGCCCGATGTGAAGGTGATCACCCCCAACCCCAAGACCAGTGGCGGCGCGCGCTGGAACTACCTGGCCGCCTGGGAGTTTGGCAAACGCAACTATGGCGGTGAGGCTGGTGCCAAGGACTACATCAGCAAGCTGTTCAAGAATGTGCCGATTCTCGATACCGGCGCGCGCGGCTCGACCGTGACCTTTGTGCAGCGCGGCCAGGGCGATGTGCTGCTGGCCTGGGAAAACGAGGCCTACCTGGCACTGAAGGAGTTTGGCCCCGAGAAGTTCGAGATCGTCACGCCTTCGCTGTCGATCCTGGCCGAGCCTACCGTGACCGTCGTCGACAAGGTGGTGGACAAGCGCGGCACGCGCAAGATTGCCGATGCCTACCTGCAGTACCTGTACTCGGACGAGGGCCAGGACATTGCCGGCCGCAACTTCTACCGCCCCACGGCCGAAGCGGCCAAGGCCAAGTACGCCAGCCAGTTTGCGACGCTCAAGCTCTTCACCATCGATGAGGCCTTTGGCGGCTGGACCAAGGCCGACGCTGCGCACTTTGCCGATGGCGGCAGCTTTGACCAGATCTACACCAAGAAATAAGCAAGGACGCTGAACCGGCCGCCGGGTACCCCCTGGCGGTTGGGTCCAAGAAGGTGAATGTTATGAATTTTCAGCAACTGCGGGCCGTGCGCGAAGCCGCCCGCAATGGCTACAACCTGACCGAGGTGGCGCATGTGCTCTACACCTCGCAGCCAGGCGTGAGCCGCCAGATCCGCGAGTTGGAAGACGAGCTGGGCGTGGACATCTTTATCCGCGCTGGCAAGCGCCTGACCGGACTGACCCCGCCGGGCGAGGCCATTTTGCCGATTGTGGACCGCTTGCTGCTGGAGTCCGAAAACCTGCGCCGCGCCGGTGCCGATTTTCATGCCAGCCGCAGCGGCCAGCTGAGCATTGCCGCCACCCACTCGCAGGCACGCTATGCGCTGCCGCTGGTGGTGCGCGATTTTCGCGAGCAGTTTCCCGATGTGGCCCTGCACCTGCACCAGGGCTCGCCCCGCCAGGTCGCCGAGATGCTGCTGAGCGGCGCGGCCGATATCGGTGTGGCCACCGAGGCACTCACCGGTTATGCAAGCTTGGCGACCCTGCCGGGCTACCGCTGGACCCACTCGGTGGTCGTGCCCCCGGGCCACCCCTTGCTGGCCCAGCAAGAGGCTGGACGGCCATTGACCCTGCAGTCGCTGGTGCGCTTTCCGATCATCACCTATGAGCAGGGCTATACCGGCCGCTCGCATATCGATGAGTCGTTTGCCGCCGCCGAGGTCACGCCCAATGTGGTGCTGACCGCCATGGATGCGGACGTGATCAAGACCTATGTCGAGCTGGGCATGGGCATCGGCATTGTCGCCTCCATCGCCTTTGACGAGGAGCGCGACCGCAACCTGCGCGCCATCGACGCCGGCCATTTGTTCAAGGTCAACACCACGCGCATTGCGCTGCGCAAGGGCGTGTGGCTGCGTGCCTATGCGCTGCAGTTCATCGAGAGCTTTGTGCCGACCTTGAAGCGCGAGGTGGTGTTGCAGGCCGTGTCGGCCACCGCACCGGATGAGGCATCTGTGCAGGCCGCCGCGCAGAAAGCAGCCTGAGTGATCTGCGGGGTATAGAAACTATTACTTCGATAAGCGCACGCTATGATGCACGTTTTTAACGTGTAGATGAGGAGATAGCGAATGCGCAAAACTTTGATGCTCACGGGTCTGGTTGCAGCCATGGCCTTGGCCGGTTGCAAGACCATGGACGCGGGCAACCTGGGCGGTCTGATGGATTCGGGCTCCACGGCGATGAAGGCCATGACACTGACCGATGGCGATGTCGTGGCCTTGTCCAATGAGTCCTGCGCCGCGCTGGACAAGCAAAACAAGCTCGCGCCTGCGAACAACAAGTACAGCCAGCGTCTGGCCAAGGTCGTCGCCAATATGCCGCAAGAGGTGGAAGGCAAGAAGGCCGACTACAAGGTCTACCTGACCAGCGATGTGAACGCCTGGGCAATGGCCAATGGCTGCATCCGCGTCTACAGCGGACTGATGGACCTGATGAACGACGACGAACTGCGCGGCGTGATCGGCCATGAAATTGGCCACGTGGCGCTGGGCCACAGCAAGCGCCGCATGCAGACGGCCTATGCGACATCGGCCGCACGCCAGATTGCTGCGAGCAGCGGCAATGCCACCTTGGCATCGCTGTCGAGCTCGCAAGCGGGCGAGCTGGGTGAAAAGTTCATCCATGCGCAGTTCTCGCAGGCCAACGAGTCTGCCGCCGACAACTACTCCTTTGACCTGCTCACCAAGCAAAAGATGGAGCGCAAGGGCCTTGTCACCGCGTTCCAGAAGCTCGCCAAGTTGAGCGGCGGCAGCGGCAACTCGCTGATGGATTCGCACCCACCGTCGGACGCCCGCGCCAAGGCGATGCAGGCGCGGCTGGACAGCGGCAAGTAAGCCGTCGATAGCCCAAGAGGGGACTGGTGCGGTGCATGCCACCGCGCCAGTCCCTTTTTTTGCGCTCGGCTCCTTTGTCGGCGCCGACCTTCTGTGCTTGGGTGACGCCGCCGCAGTGCACGGGCTGCTATGCTGGCTGCCTCATTCAAAGAGGTGTTATGCAGTTACTGTTGTTGAGCAACTCCCGTGCCCCGGATGGCGGCTACCTGACCTTTTGCCGCGAAGCGCTGGCCCTTCAGATGAACGGCGTGCAAAAGGCGCTGTTTGTGCCCTTTGCGGGTGTGACGCTCAGTTGGAATGACTACACCGCGCAGGTGCAGGATGCCATTGCGCATACAGGCGTGCAGCTGGTGGGCGCGGACCAGGACAATGCCCTGGAACAGTTCTTGGCCGGGGATATTCAGGCGATCATCGTCGGTGGCGGCAATACCTTCCAGCTGCTGGCCCAATGCCGCAAGCGGGGCTGGCTGGTGCGCATGGGCGACGCGGTGCGCTCGGGCCGCATGTCGTATACCGGTTGGAGTGCAGGGGCCAATCTGGCGGGCCTGACGATCAACACCACCAATGACATGCCAATCGTCGACCCGCAGGGCTTTGGCGCGCTGGGCCTGGTGCCGTTTTGCATCAACCCGCACTACCACAACAGCCTGCCGCCCGGCCACCAGGGAGAGACGCGCGACCAGCGCCTGGCGGAGTTCCTGGTCGCCAACCCGGACAAGCAGGTAGTGGCTCTGCCCGAAGGCAGCTGGCTGCGCGTGCAGGGTGGCCAGATCGAAGTGGCAGGGCAGTTTGCGGCCAAGCGCTTTGCGGCGGGCAAGCCGGTGGAAGACTTGCCCGTGGGGACTGCGCTGGCGCTTTAAGGCTTGGTTAGACGCGTTCGAAGATGGCGGCAATGCCCTGGCCGCCGCCAATGCACATGGTGACCAGCGCATAGCGGCCGCCGGTGCGGTGCAGCTCATGGATCGCCTTGACGGTGATGATCGCGCCGGTCGCGCCAATCGGGTGGCCCAGCGAGATGCCCGAACCATTGGGGTTGACCTTGGCAGGGTCCGCGCCCAGGCCCTTGGTCACTGCGCAGGCTTGTGCGGCAAAGGCTTCGTTGGCTTCGATGACATCCATCTGGTCCAGCTTGAGGCCGGTCTTGGCCAGCACGGCCTTGGACGCGGGCACGGGGCCAATGCCCATGATCTTGGGATCGACCCCTGCATGGGCATAGCCCACCAAACGGGCCAGCGGCTTGGCTCCGCGCGCCTTGGCGGCGGCGGCCTCCATCAGCACCACCGCCGCGGCGGCGTCGTTGATGCCCGAGGCGTTGGCGGCGGTGACCGTGCCGTCTTCCTTGATAAATACGGGCTTCATCTTCTGGAAGTCTTCGATCTTGGCGCCGGCGCGGAAGTGCTCGTCTTTGTCAAAGGCGATATCGCCCTTCTTGCTTTTAAGGATGACCGGCACGATCTGGCCGGCAAAGCGGTTCTCGGCCCAGGCCTGCTCGGCGCGCTGGTGGCTGCTCAAGGCCAGTTGGTCCTGGTCATCGCGGCTGATGCCAAATTCCTTGGCCACGTTCTCAGCGGTCACACCCATGTGGATGTTGTGGAAGGGGTCGTGCAGCGCGCCGGTCATCATGTCGATCATCTTGAAATCGCCCATGCGTGCGCCCCAGCGGCTGGTGGTGCTGGCGTAGGGCGCGCGGCTCATGTTCTCGGCACCGGCACCAATCGCCACGTCATAGTCGCCCAGCAGGATGCCCTGGCTGGCGGTCACAATCGCCTGCAGCCCCGAGCCGCAGAGGCGGTTGACATTCATCGCCGGCGTCTCCTGCGGGCAGCCGCCCTGGATGGCGGCCACGCGGCTCAGGTACATGTCCTTGGGTTCCGTGTTGACCACGTGGCCGAAGACCACATGGCCCACGTCCTTGCCTTCAATGCCGGCGCGGGCCAGCGACTCCTTGACGACCAGCGCACCCAGCTCGGTCGGTGGAACATCCTTGAGGCTGCCGCCAAAGGTGCCGATGGCAGTGCGCACGGCGCTGCAGACAAGTACTTCACGGGACATGGAAAGGTCTCCTGTTTAGGTTGGAATGGGCATGCAAATGTTGCCTTGCAGCATTATTGCCAGCCAGACCGCCGCTGTGCAAACCGCAGGCGGTCAGCGCGCACCTTGGTGACAGTCCATGGCGGGCATGGACCCTGCGCTGCGCGCCGTGGTTCAAGGCTCGCGCACGTCGGCGATCACGTTCTGGCCAAAGTCGGCGCGGTCCAGCCAGCCCAGCACCTTGGCAGCGGCTTCTGCCGGGCTGCTGAGTTTGCCGCCCTCATGCAGGCCCTTGAAGTTGCCCACATCGGGGAAGGCACCCGCATCGGCATTGCGCAGCTGCACCTGCATGTCAGTATCGATCACGCCGGGTGCGAGCGAGACAATCTTGGCGCCATGGGGCTTTTGGGCTTCTTCCAGCGCCACGCAGCGTGCATAGGCATCCATGCCGGCCTTGGCGGTGCAGTAGGCGGCCTGCGATGCCATGGGGCGGCGGCCCAGGCCGGACGAGACATTGAGCACTTTCTTGGGCACGGTCCAGCTGTCGGTCGCACCCAGAAACACCCCCGTCAGCGCCATCGGCGCCTCCAGCCCCACGCGCAGCGCATTGCGCAGGTCGGGCGTGGCCAGGTCGGACAGCGGCGCGATCTGCGGAATCACGCCAGCGTTGTTGATCAAGGTGATGCTGGCCCAGTCGCTGGCCTGGAGGCTGCGCAGCCAGTCGCCCAGGCGCTGGGCGGCGGCATCGGTATCGCCCAGGTCCTGCTCCCACTGGATGAGCTGGTCCGGCGATGGAGCGGCAGCGGCCAGCGCGCTGGAGCTGCGGCGCGCAATGCTGAGCACGGTATGGCCCTTGGCCAGAAGTTGCTGGCCCATGGCCAGGCCCATGCCGCGCGAGCCGCCGGTGAGGATGGTGAGGTGTTTGGTGGTCATAACCGGCTATCGTAACGGCAGTTGGGCCTGGGCGTTACGGCGTTTTTCCCGGTGGCCTGCACAAGCGCGGCGGCTTGGTTAGGATGGGCAGCTTTGGAATCACAAAGACAAAGGAAGCACAGCATGAACCAACCCAAAGTAGCCATCGTGATCGCCGGTGGATCCGGCATGGGCGCAGCGGCAGCACGCCAGTTGCACCAGGCCGGTTATGCGCTGGGGATTATGTCGTCCTCGGGCAAGGGTGAGGCGCTGGCCCAGGAGCTGGGCGGAGTGGGCGTGACGGGCTCCAACCAGAATGTGGCCGACATGCAAAAGCTGGTGGATGCGGTGATGGCGCGCTATGGCCGCATCGATGTGCTGGTCAATGGTGCCGGCCACGGCCCCAAGGGCGATCTGCTGTCGATCAGCGATGAGGACTGGATCAAGGGCCTGGAGGTGTACTTTCTGAACGTGGTGCGCGCCACGCGCCTGGTTGCGCCCATTATGCAAAAGCAGGGCGGCGGCGCCATCATCAATATTTCGTCGGCCTGGGCGTTTGAGCCGGCAGCGCTGTTCCCCACCTCTGCCATGGCACGCTCCGGGCTGGCGGCCTTCACCAAGATCTTCTGCGACGAATACGGCAAGCACAACATCCGCATGAACAATGTGCTGCCCGGCTGGATCGACAGCCTGCCCAAGAAGGACGAGCGCCAGGCAGCGGTGCCACTGCAGCGCTACGGCAAAGCCGACGAGATTGGCGCCACCGTGGCCTTTTTGGCCTCCGAGGGGGCGGCCTATATCACCGGCCAGAACATCCGCGTGGATGGCGGCCTGATGCGCCACGTTTAAGACGATCCGGCCGTTCCAGCACGGCCGTTAGAAATCAGCCGCCAGCCGGCAGTCCAGCCACTGGCCGGTCACCGGGTGGGCAAAAACCAGCTGCTGCGCCTGCAGCAGCAGGCGTGGCGCCATCGCCTGCACTGCGGCGCTGGCATAGAGGCCATCACCCAGCATTGCATGGCCGATGGCCTGCATATGCAGGCGCAGCTGGTGGGTGCGACCGGTCAGCGGCCCCAGCCACAGGCGCGTGCTGCCGGCAGGGATGGCGGGCAGGGCGGCCGCTTCCTCCGCATTCATCGCCCGCCACCAGGTCTGGCTGGGCTTGCCCATCTCCCCATCCACCCGCTGCAAAGGGCGGCGCTCCCAGTCGGCGATCAGTGGCAGATCGACCAGGCTCCAGCGGTGGCCATCCTGCGGCATCGCGGCATGCAGCGCATGGCTGGGTGGCAGCGGTTGTGCAGCGGGGCTTCCGCAGACGACGGCGGTATAGCGCTTGCGCACGGCGCGGGCCGCAAAGGCATCGCCCAGCGCACGCTGCACGGCCAGGCTGCGCGCCATCACCACCAGGCCCGAGGTGGGCTGGTCCAGCCGGTGCACCACCAGCGCATCGGGCCATTGCTGCTGGGCCCGGGCGCTCAGGCAATCCTGCTTGTCTTCTCCCCGGCCGGGGACGCACAACAGGCCCGATGGCTTGTTCAGCACCAGCAGGTGTTCGTCGATGTAATCGGGGATCAGCATGGGGAGGGGGTGAGAGCGCAGCGCCCGATTCTAAGTGCTGCAGCCTAGGTGACAGCGCGCGCTGCGCACTGCGCGCGCCTGCCTGTACTGTATGCCTCGTCATAAGCTGCAGGCATTTGCTCATGCAGCCCGCTGGCAGTGCGGGTTGCTACGATGCCCTTTGCCGCGCGCACGCGCTATAAAAACAGATGCATGCCGGTGGTGGTATGTGCAGCCTTGACTGTGCGCCGCCACTGGCCATACCACAAGGAGACCCAATGCTAGGCCTGATGCAAAAGCAGCAACTGCTGACCTCCAACCTGCTGGAGTTTGCGGAGCGTTACCACCGCGATACCGAAATCGTCTCGCGCCGAGTGGAAGGTGATATCCACCGCTACACCTATGGCGATTTTGCGCAGCGCGCCCGGCAGCTGGCGCAGACCCTGGATGGCATGGGGCTGGCAGCGGGCACGCGCGTGGCGAGCCTGGCCTGGAATGGCTACCGCCATATGGAGCTGTACTACGGCGTGGGCGGATCGGGCCGGGTCATCCATACCCTGAACCCCAGGCTGCACCCGGACCAGGTGGTCTGGATCGTCAACCATGCCGAAGACGAGGTGCTGTGCTTTGACAGCTGCTTCCTGCCTATCGTGCAAGCCATCCACGCGCGCTGCCCTACGGTGCGCCAATGGGTGGCGCTGTGCGATGCCGACCAGTTGCCTGCCGATGCCGGCATCCCGGGCCTGGTTGCCTACGAGGCCTGGATTGCGGCTGCCGACGGCGCCTACCAGTGGCCCGAGTTTGACGAAAACACCGCCTGCGGCATGTGCTACACCAGCGGCACCACGGGCAACCCCAAGGCGGTGCTGTACTCGCACCGCAGCACCGTCTTGCATGCCTATGGCGCCTCGCTGCCCGATGTGATGGACATCTCCTCGCGCGATGTGGTGCTGCCCGTCGTGCCGATGTTCCACGTCAACGCCTGGGGCCTGCCGTTTTCCGGGCCGCTCAATGGTGCCAAGCTGGTGTTTCCCGGCCCGGCGCTCGATGGCCCCTCGGTCTACGCGCTGATGGAGGCCGAGAAGGTGACCTTTGCCGCCGGCGTGCCCACCGTCTGGCAGATGCTGCTGAGCCATGTGCAAAGCCAGGGCCTGCGCTTTAGCAGCCTGCAGCGCACCATCATTGGCGGCTCGGCCTGCCCGCCAGCGATGATCAAGACCTTCCAGGAAGACTATGGCGTCACCGTGCTGCATGCCTGGGGCATGACCGAGCTCAGCCCCCTGGGCACCGTCTGCACCTTGAAGCACAAGCACCTGGAGCTGCCGGCCGACACCCAGGCGCAGCTGCTGGCCAAGCAGGGCCGGGTCATCTTTGGCGTGGACATGAAGATCGTTGGCGACGATGGCCAGGACCAGCCCTGGGATGGCAAGACCTATGGCGACCTGCTGGTGCGCGGCCCCTGGGTGGTGGCGGACTACTACCGCAGCGAGGGCGCCTCGCCGCTGGTCACTGATGCGCAGGGGCGCGACTGGTTTCCCACTGGTGACGTGGCCACCATCGATGCCGATGGCTTTATGCAGATCACCGACCGCAGCAAGGATGTGATCAAGTCCGGCGGTGAATGGATCAGCTCCATCGATATCGAGAACATTGCGATGGCGCACCCGGCCGTCGCCATGGCTGCCTGCGTGGGCATGCCCCATCCCAAGTGGGACGAGCGGCCGGTGGTGTTTGTCGCGCTCAAGAAGGGCGCCGCTGTCAGCGAGCAGGACTTGCTTGCCTTCTACCAGGGCAAGATGGCCAAGTGGCAGATCCCCGATGCCGTGATCTTTGTGGATGCCATTCCGCTGGGCGCCACCGGCAAGATGCTCAAGACCCGGCTGCGCGAGCAGTTCAAGGACTATGTGCTGCCGGCTTGACGGCCCCTTGGAATAATTCGCTAAACCCCTTTTTCCAGGCATACCAGGAGGCCTTTGCATGACGCGCAAGATTGGGCAATTATTGGATCTGACCGGCAAGACGGCCCTGATCACCGGCGGCTCACGTGGCCTGGGGCTGCAGCTGGCCCATGCGCTGGGCGAGGCCGGTGCCAAGGTGGTGGTGACCAGCCGCAAGGCCAGTGAGCTGGAGGCCGCGGTGGCGGAGCTGAGCGGCGCTGGCATCGATGCGCGCTGGATCGCCGCCGACTGCGCGGTCGACAGCGAGATCGAGCGCCTGGCCATCGAGGTGCTCGAACGCGTGGGCGATGTGGACATTTTGGTCAACAACGCCGGTGCCAGCTGGGGGGCGCCGGCAGAAGACCATCCGGCCGCTGCCTGGGACAAGGTGATGAACCTGAATGTGCGGGGCTATTTTCTGCTGTCGCAGCAGCTGGCCAAGCGCTGCATGATTGCGCGCCGGCAGGGCGCCATCATCAACCTGGCATCGATTGCCGGGCTGGGCGGCAACCCAGTGGGCATGAAGACCATCGCCTACAACACCAGCAAGGGCGCGGTCATCAATTTCACCCGCGCGCTCGCTGCCGAATGGGGGCATTACGGCATCCGCGTCAATGCCATTGCGCCGGGTTTTTTCCGCACCAAGATGGCCAATGGCCTGATTGACCAGATCGGCGAGGATGCGATGACCGCCGGCGTGCCGCTGGGGCGCCTGGGTGGGGATGATGATTTGAAGGGCGCTGCCGTGCTGCTGGCCAGCGATGCGGGCAAACACATCACCGGCCAATGCCTGGCCGTTGATGGCGGCGTCAGCATTGTCACTGCGGGTTGATGCGGGCAGCCTGAACCGGTCAGGCTGGCCGGGTAATTCGATGGGCTGCCCGCAAAGGGCAGCCCCCTGTATCAGCTGTGGTCCGTCTGCGCCAGGTAGAACCACTCGCGGTTCACTGCGGCATCGGGCTGGGGGAAGATCACGCAGCCATCGAAGGGCGCCAGAATCTGGCTGCCATCGGCGCGGGTCGCGAGCAGGTCACCCTGGCTGAACGGATCAAAGTTCTGCCACTCCTTTTGCATGCGGTCATCGGCGCTTTGGCGCATGAACACCTGGCGCATATGGTGGGTGGTGTACTGGGCGACGGGCTCGACGGTCACATCGGCCATCTCCAGCAGGGCCAGCACGCCAGCGATGCAGCGGTCGGCCACCTCGATGGCCTGGGGCTCTTCGTGTGAGCCCGATTCCACGGTGATCGCGTAGCCCCCCCGGCTGCGCATGAACTCATTGGTGCCGATGCCATGCTCGGGGCGAATCGCGCCGCCGCTGGCCTTGACGGCTTGCTCATACACCTCCAGCCAGCCTTGCACGATGACGGGCAGGCCCACGGCCTTGGCAAAGGCCTCTTCCTCTTGCTGGCGGGCAAAGGGCTCCAGCGTGCCAGTGTTGTTGAGCGGGCCGGTCATCGCAAAGGCCCGGCCTTCGCCGCTGTAGGAGTGCAGATCGAGCAGCGCATCATGGCTCTCCAGCAGCGGTGCCAGTGCATTGACCATATGGTCTTCAAAGTTCTGCGGCTGGGCCTGGGGCACAAAGTTGCGGTTGAGGTTGCGGTCACCTTCGCGCTCGTTCTTGATAAAGGCCTTGGGGTTGGCCACGGGCACCATGGTGAGGCGCCCGCGCTTGAGGCGCACTTGGCCCGATTCAAAGCGCTCGATCCAGCGGCGGATCGCATGCGTGCCACTTTGCTCATTGCCATGCACGGCGCCAAAGATCAGCAGCGAGGGGCCCGGCACGGCGGACGCCCAGCCATAGCTGCGCAGCGCAGCCGGTTGCTCGGCAGAAGGGCTGTGGTCCTGTTGCGGGATATGGAAGCGAGAGACGGTCATTGCAGTTTTCCGGTGTGATGGCCTGCCAGCCCGGGCCGCTGCGTCACAAGCCTTGCATCCCGCCAGGGGCTGTCGCACCAGAGCAGGGCGCAAGGTTTATACCCACAACCGTGGGGCAGGGGGCGGCGTGTGCCATTGGCCCCAGCGCGTGGGTGCCAGCAGCCATCCTACCGCATAGTGCGCTGCAGGCGGCCGATTCTGCTATCAATTTTGATACGCAAAGCAACGGTTACTTAATCAGCTCGGTGCGCCGGGCAGCCAAAAACGAAAAAGGCTGCCGAGGCAGCCTTTGCGAGAGCGTGGGCCATTTAGCCCAGCACGCTTATGCGGCGCGGGTGAACACCAGGTCCCAGACACCATGGCCCAGACGCAAGCCCCGGTTTTCGAACTTGGTCAGCGGGCGGTACTCAGGCTGCGGCGCGTAGCCGTCGGCCGTGTTCTTCAGGTCGGGGTTGGCCGAGAGCACCTCGAGCATCTGCTCGGCATAGGGCTGCCAGTCGGTGGCGCAGTGGATATAGCCACCGGGCTTCAAATGGGCGACGAGCTGGGCCACAAACGGCGCCTGGATCAGGCGGCGCTTGTTGTGCTTTTTCTTGTGCCAGGGATCAGGGAAGAACACATGGATGCCGTCGAGCGAGCCCGGCTGCAGCATGTTCTCCAGCACTTCCACGGCGTCGTGCTGGAAGATGCGGATATTGGTGATGTCCTGCTCGCCAATGCGCTTGAGCAGCGCGCCCACGCCCGGCTCATGCACTTCGCAGCACAGAAAGTTGTCGTCCGGGCGAACGCGGGCGATGTGCGCGGTGGCCTCACCCATGCCAAAGCCGATTTCCAAAATCACCTTGGCCTGGCGGCCAAAGGCTGCTTCGGCATTGAAGGCCTCGCCGGTGTAGGGCAGTACATAGCGGGTGCCCAGCGTCTCAAAGGCCTTGGCCTGTCCGGTGGTGGTGCGGCCTGCGCGGCGCACGTAGGAGCGGATGGTCTTGGGATGGGCCACATCCGCAGGCGCATGGCCGGGCGCACTGCTGGCATCGCGTGCGTTGGTGATGATGGGCTCGGGCACGGGGCCAGCAGCAGGCGTCGAAGAAGATTGCATGGTCATGGAGGTGCCGCTCAGCACAAGCGGCAGGGGTGGCGCTTGCCCGGCAAGGGGCGCTGGGCCGCGTCAAAAAAGGGGCTATTGTAGATTTTTCCAGTCTGCAATGGCAAAACGCTGGGCAATCGCCGTGTGCGCCCGCTGCCATCTGGCTGCAAAATCGCTGCCTATAATGCCCTTTTCAATGTGACGTCTGTCGTGATTGCAGGTCTGTGTGCGACAGGAAACACGGGGTAGGGGCTCGGGAGCGCAGCATGCGCCTGGCCGCTTTCTGCCCCATGGGTTCCGGTATGGGCCTGCCTTTGCGCCAGCATCTGGAGCAGCATGGACATCCTTTCGTCGTTGGAGCCGATCGTGCGCGACCTCATTGCGCCGGCGGCCGCGCATACCGATAGCCAGGCGGTCTACCCGCGCCAGGCGCTGCAGGCCTTGGGCAGCCAGGGGCTGCTGGGCCTTATCAGTGCCGCTGAGGTGGGCGGCATGGGTGCAGGCCTGCACGATGCGGTACAAGTGGTGGAACGCATTGCCCAGGACTGCCCCTGCACGGCCATGGTGCTGACCATGCACTACTGCGGCGTGGCGCTGATCGAGCCTTTTGCCGCTGAAGACACGCGCCGCGCCATTGCCCAGGGCCGCCATATCACCACCTTGGCGGTGTCGGAGACCGGCTCGCGCAGCCATATCTGGGCGCCCACCGGTACCGCCGCTGCGCAGGGCCAGGGCGCGGTACTGCTCAATGCCCACAAAAGCATGATCACCTCGGCGGGCGAGGCCGATTCCTATGTCTGGATCTCGCGGGCGAGCACGGGCGAGGGCAATACGCTGTGGCTGGTCGACAGCCGTCTGCCCGGGCTGCAGATCCCGTCGCGCTTTGACGGCATGGGGCTGCGCGGCAATGCCTCGTCTCCCATCATCGCGCAGGATGTGGCTGTGCCGCAGGCCTGCCGCTTGGGCGAGGATGGCCAGGGCGAGGACCTCAAGGCCCGCTACCTGATGCCGTATTTCCCCACTTTGATCGCGACCACGTCGGTCGGTCTGATGCAAGGGGTGCTGCGCCGCGCTGTGCAGCATGTGGCCACCACCCGCTTTGCCGAAAACGGCAGCGGCCTGGCCGACCTGCCGACCATCCGGGCTTACCTCGCCAAGGCCCAGCTCAAGGCCGACCAGGCCCGCTTGCTGCGCGATGACGCGGTGCAGGCGGTGCTGGCCGGGCGCCCCGATGCCAAGACCCGGCTGCTTCAATGCAAGGCCGCTGCGGCCGAGGCGGCGCTGGAGGTGAGCGATACGGCGATGCGCGTCTGCGGCGGCGCGGCCTTTCGCAAGGACCTGGGCATTGAGCGGCTGTTCCGCGATGCCCGCGCAGCCTCGGTGATGGCGCCCACCACCGATGTGATCTATGACCTGCTGGGCAAGGCGCTGTGCGAGGCCGCAGCCTGAGCCCCCGTGACCCAACCAACCGGAGAGACATGCACCCATGACCGCTTCCTACACCACCCTCAAGATGGGCGCCGTGGCCTATGCGCCCAAGGTCATCACCATCTGGGAGGGCTTCAAGGCCCACTTCATCGAGCAGGGCCTGTACTTTGACTATGTGCTGTATTCCAACTACGAGTCGCTGACCGAGGCGCTGATGGATGGCACGGTGCAACTGGCCTGGAACTCGCCGCTCGCCTTTGTGCGCGCCGAGCTGATGGCGCGGGCCGCTGGCCAGCAGGTGCGATCGATCGCGATGCGTGACACCGACATGGATGTGCAGTCGCTGCTGGTGGTACGCGCAGACAGCCCCGCCCAGACCCTGGCCGACCTGCGCGGCCAGACGCTGGGCTTTGGCGCCATTGATTCGCCCCAGGCCACCTTGATTCCGCTGGACCACCTGCGCCAGCACGGCCTGCTGGCGGGCCAGGATTTTCAGGCGCGCCGCTTTGATGTGCTGGGCGGCAAGCATGGCGACCATATTGGTGGCGAGCGCCTGGCGGCCAAGGCCATGGTGGCCGGTGAGATTGCGGCGTCCTGGATGGTTGCCAAGAACTACCTGGCCTTTGCCGCCGAAGGGACCCTGCCTGCAGGCGCCACGCGCGTGCTCGACACCTCGCAGCCTTTTGACCACTGCAATATGACCGCCGGCCCGAGCATCAACGCTGCCGATGCGGCGCGCTTTACCGAGATCTTGCTGGCCATGTCCTGGGATGACCCGCTGATTCGCCCCTTGCTGGAGTTGGAAGGCCTCAAGGTCTGGCATCCCGGCCGCGCTTCGGGCTATGTGCCCTTGTCCCGTGCGGTGCGCGATGAGCGCTTCTACGATGACGCGGGCCGCATCCTGGCGGCGGACTACCGGTACTGAGGCCCATGGAAAAACCGCCAGCCCCCTGCAGCAGTACGGGCCCTGCAAGCCCAGGCCAGACCGACCCCGCGAGCATGCCGCTGGTTGATTTGGGCCAGCTGGGCTTTGATGCCGGTGCGCACCTGCTGGTCAAGCACGGCCTGGCCGCTGTCGCCGTGGGCGAGTCCATCCGGGTGAGCGGCCAGGCGCCGGGCTGGCAGGCGCAGTTGGCCGCCTGGTGCCAGGCCCAGGGCCATGCGCTGCAAACGCCAACCGGCTGGTTGCGCCAGCCGGCCTTGCTGGTGCG
>NZ_KE148664.1:3870-6010 GCF_000410635.1 Comamonas sp. B-9 | reverse complement strand
ACTCGCGACCAACGGATTAAAAGGCCATTGCTTTATCATTTAAAAACAATGACCTGCCAAAAATTTAGTTCCGCAAAAGAGAGCGCGAACCACTGCGCAACCTCTTGTTTTACAACATGCTGAAAAGCGTTTGCGGAACACTTTTGGCTGCATTCAGCCCCTACAGAGAGCCGGGCCCTGCCACCGCTGCAGGCCTCTCCGGTCCCCTGTCTCCCATGACAAATCGCTACTGCATTGAATCAATAGAAAGTGTTGAAGGCGTTATCTTCCTTTCAGATATACTGTATGCATGCACAGTATTTTTCAGCCCAACACGCCGATCTTGGTGTCCGCTGCCCCGCTCTCAATCCTGCGGGCCGAAGGGTCTGTGCGCGCTGGCTTCCCGTCGCCTGCAGAAGACTTCGCTGTCTCCCGGCTGGACATAGGCGCCCTGCTCGTCAAGCACCCGCAGGCCACCTACCTATTGCGCGTGGCTGGGCCGTCCATGCGTGAGTTCGGCATTGATGATGGCGACCTGGTGGCGGTCGACCGGGCGCTGCAGGCCCGCCACGGGTGCATCGTCGTGGCCGTCATCGAAGGCGAGTTCACGGTCAAGAAGCTGTTCAAGGCCGCCGGCATGGTCAAGCTGAAGGCCGGCAACCCTACCTACCCCGACATCACGCCCAAGGAAGGCCAGAGCCTGGAGATCTGGGGCGTGGTCACCAGCTGCATCAAGATCTTCGCGTGAGGCTGCCATGTATGCACTCATTGACGGAAACAACTTCTATGTGAGCTGTGAGCGGGTATTCCGGCCGAGCCTGCAGGGCCTGCCGGTGGTGGTGCTCAGCAACAACGACGGCTGCGCCATCGCCCGATCGGATGAGGCCAAAGCCTTGGGCGTCAAGATGGGTCAGCCCTTCTTCCAGCTGCAGCACCTGGTCGAGCTCAAGGGGTTGGTCTGCCTGTCGGCCAACTTCGAGCTGTACGGCGACATGAGCGACCGCATGATGACGCTGGCCGCCGGCCTCGGGCCCCGGCAGGAAATCTACTCCATCGACGAATCCTTCATCGGCGACCTGGCCGGCGTGCGCGATCTGAACCGCCGGGCCTGGGCCGTGCGTGCACGCATCCTGCAATGGGTGGGTATACCCTGCTGCATCGGCCTTGCCCCCACCAAGACCCTGGCCAAGCTCTGCAACCATGTGGCCAAAGACTCCGAGCGCAAGCCCGGCAGCTACCCGGCAGAGCTGGCCCGGGTATGCAACTGGCAGGAGATGCCCGCGGCCATGCGTGAGGATGTGCTCCGCCGGACCGTGGCCGGCGATGTCTGGGGTATCGGCCGGCGGATCGCTGTGCAGCTGGCAGAGCGCGGCATAGTCACCGCGCTCGATGTCTCCCGAATGCAGGGGCCCATGGTGCGCAGCAGCTGGGGTGTCGTGCTCGAGCGCACGGTCCGCGAGCTGCAGGGCATCAGCTGCATTCCGATGGAACTGGCACCGCCGCCCAAGAAGCAGATTGCGTGCACGCGCAGCTTTGGCCATGGCATCAATGAGCTCGAGCCCCTGCTCGAAGCCGTCAGCGAGTTCGCCACGCGGGCGGCCGAGAAGCTGCGCAAGCAGGATCTGCGCGCCGGCGCCCTGCACGTCTTCGCCCACACCTCCCCCTTCCGGCCGGGGCCCAGGTTCTACGGGCAGACCACCACCCAACTCGTCCCCCCCACCTCCGACACAAAAGCGCTGGTGCGCGCCGCACTGGGCGGCATGCACTCCATCTACCAGCCGGGCTTTCGCCTGGCCAAGGCCGGCGTGATGCTGATGGATCTTGCGGAAAGCCGCCACGAGCAGCACGACCTGCTTGCCGCTGCAGATGTTGGCCGGGATCAAAGCCGCCTCATGGAGGCAATGGACAGGGTGAATGGGCGCTTTGGCAAAGGCACGGTGCACGTTGCCAGCACGGGCTTTGCCTCCCAGGACGAAGCTGGATGGCGGATGCGCCAGGAGCGGCGCACACCCCGCTACACCACCAACATCGACGAAATCCCCATTGCAAGGTGCTGATATGCAGAGCCAGCAGTTTGATTTTTGGACATGCCCGCCTGATAAGCTCCCGCCTCAGGAACAACAGGTGGTGCACATAAAGCTGCGGCAGGTCGCCCCGCCGC
>NZ_KE148664.1:0-3852 GCF_000410635.1 Comamonas sp. B-9 | reverse complement strand
AACTCCAGCGCCTTTACAGGAGCCTCGAGCCCGATGTCCCTTTCTGACCGCGAAAAGACCGTTATCGCGCTCTGGCGCCAGTGGCGCAAGAACATGCGCGACCTCAATGATGGGTGGTTCCCCTATTACGATTCGGGCAAACAGGTCCACTTGTTTTTCGAGTACCTGCAGGCTGACCAACCGCACCTGCTGGACATGCCCCGGGTGGATCAGTACCAGCAGGTGAAGGCCTGGGTTCTGCAGGACCTGGAAATCTAGGCCTGGTGCGTTGGCTGTGCGTCGGCGCCGGCCAGCTTGTCGGCCAGGCGGAAACCCAGCAGCAGCCACATCTTTTCGATGGCATTCGCTCGGGCGATGTCGCGGCCGATCTGCGCGTCGAAGTTCTCGGGGCTCACACATGCCGACTCGCCGGTGACCGTGAAACCGTTCTTAAGCTGCAGCACGCAGAAGGTCATACGCTGCGTGGCACCCAGATACCACCCAGCACCACCGAAAACATGCACTGCATTGGCCTGCTGGATCGCGTCGCTGCCGATGAAATAGTGCTCGCTGACAATCTCGGCCTCGATGTCTTCCTTGGTTACGCGCGGTGCGGTCAGGCCCTTGGCTTGAATCTCGCGCTCCTGCGCATCAGCGCCAGCATCGACCACCGGCAGCTTGATGGTGTCCGCCTTCTGGCAGCCCCCGCAACTCGCGTTGCCATAGCCTGCACTGCGCAGTACAGCACCAGTAGATGGGGTGGCAAGTTCCTGGAAGGCAGTGTCAAGTGACTGATTAACCGCGTCCCGCGCCAGCAGGCGATCCAACATCATCTTGGCGTTATCACCCGCCTCCGGAACTATGGCCAAGCAATGGGACGACCTGTTCACAAGCGCCAGCTCCAATTCTTGTCGGTGCGTTCGCGGGCTGGGCCACGACACCGAAGCGACCTTTTTGGTCGTCTCGTTCGTCACGGTGGTGGCCTGCTCGTTGAGCTTGCGCAGAATCTCGTCGCCCATGCCGGCAATGGGGACCAGCAACAGCCCCACACCCAGCACCACAAAAGCGCCCAGGTCGATGGCTTTGGCAGCCGCGCCGAACAGGCGCCAGCCAAAGAAGAACATGAAGGCGATCAGCGCCAAGGCGGCAGCAATCTGCCAATGCTTTTTCAGGAAGGTCATCTTCTCTCCAAGTGATCCGGCAGCCGGCCGGCGCGGGCCAGGTGGCTCAGAAATGGGAGATGCGATCAGCCAACACGACGACGAGCTCATGCATTACGTCCAGCTGTCGGCGCAGGCGGGCTTGTTCCTCGGCTGGCAGCGCCGCGAAAGCCTCGCTCTCGCGGATGAAAGCAGACAGGCGCCCTATCTCCTGCTCGCGCTCCATCTTCTCGGCCACCACACGCTGCTGGAAAGGCTGCAGCGTGCTCGTGGGCTCGGGCATATCCAGGGCCACGCGGACAAAGCAGTCCTTGGCCTCAAGGAGCTTGCGCATGCCGGCGCTCTTCTCAGGGCCATCGGGCAGGAGCTGCTCAAGACTGGCCGCCAGAAGAGAAAGCGGTTGGGCAACGGTCTGCAGCTTTGGCGGCAGGTGCGCATGGGCAAAGTAGCGTGCGGTGGTGGTGGGCATGGTCAATCCTCCAAGCGGCTGTAGCCGCTCTCAAATGCGTTGGCGGGTGAAAACGATTGATGGCCGTCTGCGTGAACCACGAAGTAGCCGCCTGGCTGCGGGCGGTTCTTCATGGCCCAGGGCTCATTGACCCAGAAGGGCGCATAGCGCCCATCGGCCGGCGTGATGAAGGCTTCGCCGCGCGGCACGCCCTCCAGGGGCTCGCGGCTGTAGGTGACGGTTTTGATCTTGAGCGCCCGCACTGTGCTGCGGGACGTGTAGAGGGGCAGTGGGCGTTGTGCGGCCATGCCCTATTCCTTCACTGGGGTGAAGCTGGGCCAGGCGTCGTGGGCGGTGACGACATCACTTGCGTGGCCTGCAGCCTTTGCTGCCATGTCGCCATACGCTGCGCGGCAGTCTTCAAATACGACTCCGAGGGCAGTGGCGTACTCAAGGACGGCGGCAGGGGGAGCAGCGGCAAGTCGGCGGGCGGCATCGGCGTTTTGGTCGCGCAAGCCGTCATTGACGCGGCGCAGGCCATCAAGCTCCAGGCGCTGCAGCGCCTCACGTTTGAGGGATGCATTCAGGGCTCCTTGGTATTTGTCGGTGACGGCCTGCTCGGCCTTGCGCACACGGGTATTGGCAGCGCTTCGCTCCGAGGTGACCTGCTCGCGATACTCGCCAGCCCGCAGCCGTTCGTCGGCCAGGTCAGCACCCAAGCGGGCCTCCTGGAAGAACCAAACCAGCAGGCCTGCCGAGACGGCCACCACGCCATGGGTGATGGTGGCGAGGCTCACCCCAGCACCCCCGCCACCTTTTCGGCGCAACGATCCAGCGGCACATTGCCCAACCGGTGATCCACCCAGCCGACCATGAAGCTGGCATTGGAGGCGCTCTTGGCAAGCTCGGAGTAGTGGGCGGCCTGGTAGCCATCGAGCAGCTTGAGGGTCAGCTCGCAGGCCTTGACCCGGCCCCGGCGCTTCTCCAAGGCTGAATAGGCGGCCAGCGTGCGGGCGCCAATGTCACCATCGACGGCCACGACGGTGAAGTCACGGCCCCCACGGCTCAGATCGTTGAGAGACTGCTGCAGCCAGCGCGCGGCGCGGCCGGGACCGGCGTTCACCCCGATGTCAGTCAGCTTGGTGCCCACCGCCGGAGACAGCGCCAGTAGCTGGTCAAACTTCGGCCCCTTGATGTACGACTCGGCATAGATGTCGATGGCCTTCTCTACCGGCATGCTCGCCATTGGACCTGTGTAGCCACTGTCACGCGCCACAGCCACGGTGATGCCGTGGTTCGTCTCGCCGCCGGCGTCATTGGCGTCGTTGACGTAGCCGCCTTCAACTCCCAGCACGCCCATAACCACAGCGGCGACAAGCGCGGACAGACTTCCCCAGACTTTGCCCCGGCTGCTCACAGATCACCCCGCACAGTCTCATCAGCCAACTTGCCCATGGCGCGGCGGGCCAGATCGCGGCGGTAATCTCGGCGCCACTTCCATACCAAGTAACCAGCCTGCAACGCAATGAACAATAGCGAGGCCACCACGAGCCATTCGCTCAGCGGCAACCCCCACACTTTGAATACGCCCGTGGCAGCTGCTCCAGGTGTCGCGTGGTAGGCCGCGTTGGCAATGTCCTGGCGCTGCTCAGCACTCAAATGCCGGTTGACACCGATTGCGGCAAGGAAGACGACGAGTGCTTTTTTCATGGGCCCATGATCCAGGGCCCAGCCTCTTGCGTCTAACCCTACGCGGGGGAGGATCAGATGGCGGACGCCTGCAGAGCAGAGCTAGCCCCCGATCCAGATCTTTAGGCTCACAGTCTGCCAAGCCACCCCATCAAAAACACGCAGAGGCCGCTGAACCCAAGCGCTGCCATTCCAAACTTTGACGCTGGGAACTGCTATCCAGTCTGAAGGGAACTCCTCCCCAAAAACCAGCTTCCCGCTCCCATCCGCTGGGGCAGTAAAGACGAGTTTTCCATCGAAGACAGCCACCTCTACCCCCTATAAGCTGGAAGAAAATACGGATTTAGGACGGCTTCACTGCGATCACGGGGCCGCCAGCGGTGCATTTGTGCCCACCCGCCAGGTCAATGGCTGTAACTTGGTAGGCCACTCCAACTTCCAGGCCGGTTGCGTGGTAGTAACCCAGGGCATCGGAAAACCCTTCCCAGGCCTTGTAGCCGTCAGCCAGGCGCAGCGCCCACACGCGGGCGCTGGCCACGGGCACCTCGGGCGAACTGGGGCTGGTCTTGAGCATGA